>NZ_JBEXNT010000001.1:198660-199948 GCF_040611255.1 Kitasatospora sp. NPDC002965
CCACCCTTCGGGGGGGGGGGGGGCCCCGGGGGGGGGGGGGGGGGGGGGGGGGGGGGGCGGCCCCCGCCCCCCCCCCCCCCCCGGAGGGTTCACAGGGAGGCGATCCAGGCCTGCCCGTAGGCCGTCAGGACGTCGCTGTGGACGGGGCGGGTCCAGCCCTGGGTCTCGGCCTTCTCGCAGGCCAGTCGCCACATGGCCGTGGCGATGCCGTTGCGGCGGAACGTCCCGCGCACGCCGACCCACCAGACCATGCCGTCCTCGCGGTCCCACAGCAGCGAACCCACCCGCACCCCTCCGGCCGTCACGGCACTCACGCCGTGGCAGCCTTCCACCGCGAAGCCGCAGGTGATCCGGGCGGGCGCGTAGTCGAAGCTCTCGTAGACGATCTCCACGGCGGGCCCGGTCGCCTGGGCGCCGGGGTGACCTGCGTTCATGACAATGCTCATGTGCTCTCTCCTGCGGTCCGATTGCCGCCCGGGAGCCACCCGGCCTGACAAGAGAAAGGCTACCATGAAGAGTGCATCGAATGTGGCCCTTTCGGTCCCCTTACTCCCAGGCGCTGCCGGGCTATCCGGCGCGGCGGGCCCAGCGTTCGGCCTGCCGGTCCAGCTCCTGCTGGATCCTCTCGGCCCGGTCGAGGTGGCCGGTGGCCTCGGCGGCCTTCTCGCCGACCTGCGCCACCAGGCCCAGGCAGTGCTCGGCGGCCCAGCCCTCCCGGATCACGTCGAGTTCGGTCCCCTTCCGGCGGGCCTCGTCGGCGGCGTCGCAGGCCGCGAGGAACAGGGCCTCCGCGGATCCGGCCGCCTCCTGGGCGAGCCGGGCGTGGTCCCGCAGTGTCGTCATGAGCTCACCGGCCTCCGCCTCGCCGAGTGCCTTCCCGGCCTGCTCCAGGGCCAGGCCGCCGCGGCGCAACGCCCGCTCGGCAGCCCTGCCCACCGGCCGGCACGACTCGCACCCCTTCAAGGCCTCGCCGAGCGCGGCGTAGGCGCGCCCTGCGGGCCTCTTGACCGTCGGCACCGGCGCCTCGGCAGCGGTGACCGTCACCGCCCACTCGGCGGCGTTCGCGTCCTTCCGGACGAACCGGTCGACGCCGCGCGCGATCCACCAGGTGATCGGGGCGTGCGGCGGCAGGCCGGTCTCGTCGCCGAACTTCGACAGCTCGTACGCCGTGAAGGTGCTGTCGCGGCCGAACCGCCGCGCGCAGTGGGCCACGTTCAGCGCCCGCTTGGCGTTGGCCATGGTGATCGGGTAGTCCCTGCCGTTCACGCGATAGCCGACGATCTGACCG
>NZ_JBEXNT010000002.1:0-196321 GCF_040611255.1 Kitasatospora sp. NPDC002965
GCCCCCCCCGCCCCCCCCGGACGCCGCCGCGCCCCCCGAGGCGGCCCCGCCACCCGCTGCCGCGCCGCCGCCGGTGGCCGCGGCCCCGCCGGAGCTGCCGCCCGAGCTGCCGGCGCCGCCCGTGGACGGCTTGCCGTCCACGATCTTGCAGTCCAGCGGCTGGCCCTTGGCGTCACAGGCGCTGGGCTGCGGGGCGCTGTCCAGGATGGTCAGCCGGCCGGCGGCGTTGAAGGTCGGGTTGTTGCAGTTGGAGAGGGTGTTGGGGTCGACCGGGCTGGCGTTGCCGGGGATGTGCTGGGCCTGGAGCAGTCCGCCGCGGACCAGGCCGCGCGGGATGGGCGAGTAGCCGAGGTCGTCGGCCTCGCCCTGGCCCTGGCAGAGCACGTAGGAGAGGAACTTGCTCAGTGCGCCGCCCTTGTCGTTGCTGAAACGCGGGAGCGCCTTGAGGGAGTTGGCCCGCGGCACCACCAGGTAGCTGTAGCTGGAGAGCGGGTAGGAGCGTGCGTCCGAGTTGGTGTAGACCTCGTCCAGGTTCTGCTGGAGGTAGTTCGGGTCGTCCGGCGAGGTGTTGTCGTCGACACCGCGGATCTTCGCGGCGGTGAGCGCGATGGCGACGTTGGGGGCGGTCGGCAGGACGTAGTAGCCGGCCGGGTTGAGGACCTTCACCACCGGCCAGTCGCTGCGCTTGGCGAACGCGTACTCGTCGTAGCCGATGGTGCCGTCGCCCGAGCTGGCCTTGATGTAGCCGGCCACCGTGTCCGAGCCGTTCTGGGCCGTCATCCGGCCGGACGGCGGGAAGAACTCGGTGAACTCACCGCAGGAGACCTTGTTGACGGACTTGCAGTACTCCTCCCACTGGGCGGGGAAGGTGTGGCTCATCCACCGGGTGAACTGGGCCGTCGCGCCGGAGCCGTCCGAACGGATCACCGGGGTGATCGGCAGGTTGGGCAGCGTCCGGCCGTAGTCGGCGGTGACCTTCGGGTCGTTCCAGTTGGTGATCTTGCTGGTGAAGATGTCCATGATGGTCTGGGGCGAGAGCCGCAGGTCGCGGACCTGCTTGCCACCGATCTTCAGGTTGTACATCAGTGCCGTACCACCGGCGGTGATCGGGACGTAGGAGTAGCCGTACACCGGGTTCTCCACGCCGCCGCCGCCGCTGCGCAGGACCTCCTCGCTCGCACCCGTGTCGATCTGGGTGCGGAACGGCACGTCGGAGGCGGTGAAGTCGTTCTGGCCGATGGACCACTCCTGGCGGCCACGGGCCGAGCCGACGGCGCTGAAGTCGATCTGGATGCCCTGGGGCCCGACGTCCTGGCGCCACTGGTCGATCGCCGGGTACGCCCAGCTGGAGCCGCTGGCGGTCAGCGCGACGGCCGCGTGCGCCGGGGTGGCCTGCCCCAGCAGCAGCGAGCCGGCCGCGAGCAGGGTGGACATCAGCACGGCCAACGGGCGTGCCAGGGGGCGGCGTTCGGCCTCCCGCGACATGGGAACTCCTCCGGTACTGAGGGTGGTCAATCGGAACATCAGTGCTCCACGGTGGCGACGACGGGACCGCCGAGGTGGGCGGGGGTGGGCTGCTCCGGCCGGGGGGCCCGAGCGGGTTGGGCGGCGCGGGCGAGCTTGCGCTTCTGGCGCCGGCTCATCTCTCCGGGGCCGCGACCGCCGAGCAGACGCGCGGTGACGAAGAGGATCATCACCACCGCCATCAGGGTCAGACCGGCGGCGAAGGCGCGCGCGGTCATCTCGGGGACCGGCAGCTTGACGTAGCTCCAGATGTAGAGCGGCAGCGAGATCTGCTGCCCCTCCAGGGGGTTGGCGTTGAGGCGCGAGGTGAAGCCGGCCGTCAGCAGGACCGGCGAGGTCTCGCCCACCGCGCGCGCCATGCCCAGCACGACGGCGGTCACCAGACCGCGCCGCGCGGTCGGCAGCACGACGTTCCAGACGGTCCGCCACTGGCTGCCGCCGAGCGCGTACGAGGCCTCCCGCAGGGTGCCCGGCACCAGGCGGATGACGACCTCGGCGGCCCGGGTGACGATCGGCATCATCATCACCATCAGCGCCAGGGAGGCCGCGAAACCGCTCTTCTCGAACCCGAAGGTGAGGATGACGACGCCCAGGATGAAGAGGCCCGCGACGATCGACGGCAGCGCCGTCATCGCCTCCACCAGCGTCCGGACCGGACGGGCCAGCCGGCCGCCGATCTCCGACATGAAGACGGCTGCGGCGATGCCCAGCGGGACGGCGAACAGCGTGGCCAGGCCGAGCTGTTCGAGCGACCCGACGACCGCGTGGAGTGCGCCGCCGGAGGTGATCGGGGAGAGCGAGGCCGTGCTCACCATCGTCTCGGTGAAGAAGTTGCTGTGCTGGGCCGCCTCGAACCCCTTCGAGGCGACGTAGCCGATCTGGTCGGCGATCAGCCCGACGACGAACAGGCCGGAGCTCCAGGCGACCACGGCCACCAGTCGCTCACGGACCAGGAGCGGGCCCCACTGCATCCGGCCGAGGAGGAAGTAGCCGACGAGGAAGAGCACGTACCAGCAGAACAGGAAGCCCAGGGCGCCGCTGAACGGGAGCACCCGCTCGTACAGCACCCAGTCCAGTCCCAGCGCGCCGACCAGCGCGCCGGCGATCGTGAGGAAGTCGTCGCGGGTGGTCCCGCCGAGCTTCAGTTTCCGCTCCGGACGCGGGTCCTTCCGGTCCGGTTCGGCGTGCGGCTCGTCCGGCAGGGGCGTCGCGGGTGCCACGGCGGGCGGCCTGTCGAGGGTGGTCATCGGTGCGTCCCTTCACGGCGGAGCGGAAGCGGTCGGCGGGCCCGGCGGCGGGTGCTCCGGCCCGCCCCGGGGTCCTGGTCGGCCGCGGCGCCCTTTCGGGGCGGCCGCCCCCGGTCGGTCGTGCTTCTCTGGTCGGCCACGGCTCAGTCCACCGTCGCCGAGCCGGAACGGGAGCGCGAGATCACGAAGCTCGCCGCCACGTTGACCAGCAGGGTGATCCCGAACAGGACCAGGCCGGCCAGCATCAGCGCGGAGAGGGCCAGCCTGTCCGACTCGCCGAACCGCAGCGCGATCAGCGCGGAGATCGAGTTGCCGCCGTTCTCCAGCACGTGGGTCATGGTCTTGAAGCTCGGCGAGATGATCAGCGCGACGGCGATGGTCTCGCCCATCGCGCGGCCGAAGCCGAGCATCACGGCCCCGATCACACCCCCGCGCCCGAACGGCAGGACGACCGTGCGCACCATCCCCCAGCGGGTGGAGCCGAGCGCGTACGCGCCCTCGCGTTCGCCCTGCGGGGCCTGCGAGAACACCTCACGGCTGAGCGAGATGATGATCGGAATGATCATCAGGGAGACCACCACGCCCGCGACGAAGGTCGACGAGGTGTAGGAGGTGGCGATGTCGCCGGTGCGCACCTTGAGGAAGGGGATCACGTCACCGAGGTGGTTGGAGGCCCAGCGCGCGAGCCCGATGATCTGCGGCTGGAGGAAGAACAGCCCCCAGAGCCCGTAGACGATGCTGGGGATCGCCGCCATCAGGTCGACCAGCGAGATCAGCGTCGCGCGCAGCCGCACCGGTGCGTACTCGGAGATGAAGACCGCCGTGGTGATGGCGACCGGAACGGCGATCGCCAGCGCGATCACGGCGATCAGGATGCCGTTCGGCAGAACGGCCGCGATGCCGAAGTTACCGGCCTGGGTCTGCCACTTCTGTTCCGTGAAGAAGTCGAAACCGACCACGCGCAGGGCATCGGCGCCGCGCAGGATCAGGAAGAACGCGATCAGCCCCATGATCACGAAGACCGAGAGGCCCGCGGTCCGCAGCATGCCGCGGAACACCCGGTCGCCGGGCGTGGCGGGGGCGGTGATGGTGCGGGGTACGTCGGGGTCGGGCTGGCGTGGAGCCTCGGCGAACGGTGCCGCGGGCTCGGCGGCGGCTGTCATGGTCTGCTCTCCGGCGCACTCGGTGGGAACTGCACGGTCCAGGGATCACGGTGGTCGGGGGAGGACGCCGGGCGCGATTCCCCGGGGAAGGGCGCCCGGCGACGGGAAGCGGACTCGGCGGGGCCGGGACGGCGGCCCCGCCGAGTCCTCACCGACCGGGCGGCGTCAGGGGCTGCGGCGGATCCGCGCCCAGACCCCGCGGGTGGCGGCGGTCAGCCGCGCACCGGCCGGGGTACCGCCCAGAACGAGCGCCGCCGGGCCGCCGACCAGCAGCACCAGGCCGGCGATCAGGGCGATCGGCAGCAGCAGCCGGGCACTGCCCGAGCGGTCCGCCGACGGCGAACCGGCCGCCACCGGCGCCGCCGCGAGCGGCCCGCCGTTCTGGCTCGGAGCGGCGCTCGGCGCCGGCTTGGCGGCGGCCGGTGCGGTCGCCGCCGGAGCGGGCGCGCCGCCCGCCGTTGCGCCGGAACCGCCGGTGGCCGAGCCGCCGACGCCTCCCGACGTGCCGGAGCTCCCCGACGTGCCGGAGCCACCGGACGTGCCCGAGGTGCCGGACGTGCCCGACGAACCGGAGGACGAGGCGCTGCCGTCCGTCACCGGCGTACCCGTCGTCCCGGTACTGCCCGTCGTGCCGGTGCCCCCGGTCGTGCCGGCGCCGCCCGTGCCCGAGCTGCCGCCGGTCGAGGCACCACCGGTCGACGTGCCGCCGGTCGTCCCGGCCCCGCCGTCCGTGCCACCGGTCCCGGAGGGGTTCTCCCCGCCGCCCGGTGTGGTCGGCGGCTTCTGGTTGCCCGGCCACTTGCCGTCCTGCGCGGTCACGTGCTGGACCGCGTCCTGGGCCTGCGCCCGCTGCTCCTTGGTCAGCGCGAGGAAGCCCTCGGGCAGCCGGCCGGGCTCGACGCCGTACAGCTGGCCGGTGTCGGTGACGGTCTTGAGGAACGTCCCGATCGCCGCCGCCTTCTCCGCCGGCACACCGCCGGTCGGCACCATCGCGTACTGCACCGTGGTCAGCGGGTACGCCCGCTGGTCACGGGCGTAGGCGCTGTCCGTGGCGCCGTAGGGCAGCAGCTGCGTCCCGGTCGCGGGGTCCACCGGCATGTCCGCGACGGCGGACTGCAGGGTGTCCCGGGACGGCGAGACGAAGGCACCGGCCGCGTTCTTGAGCGAGGCCTCGGGGATCGCGTAGGCCTTCGCCTGGGCGCTGTCCAGGATCGCGAACAGCATCCGCTCGCCGATCACCTGCGGGTAGAACGACGGGTGGTTGCCCTGGGCGTCCGGGTTGGCCTGCTTGGCCGTCACCTGGCCCTGCTGGATGAACCGCAGCACCTGGTTGAGGCTGGTCTGCAGCGGGTTCCACTCGAACTGCTTCCAGTGCTTCACGTGATCCGGCAGCGGTGTGCCTCCGGGCGTCTCCACCCCGCCGCTGTCGTCCTCCCGGACCAGCTGGTCGGTCGGGTAGCCGCCGAACTCGGGCCGCATGTAGCGCGTGTTGACCCGGGTGCCCCACGGGTCCTGCTCGCCCTCCAGGAACCGCGCCGCCTCCGGGTCGCTCGCGATCCACGAGGTCAGCTGGTAGGTCAGGTCGGTCGAGGTGCCCAGCACGATCGGCAGGGACTTCTCCGGGCCGCCGCCGCACTCGGGCCAGGCGAGGCCGCTCGTCGGGGGCAGCGGGTTCAGCGAGCGGAACTCCTCGTCGGCGAAGATGCAGTTCGGGTTGTTGCCGACCGTGGGCATCTCGATCCCGGGGGCCCGGTAGCTCTGGGTCAGCAGCTTCGCGACCAGCCGGGCGTTGAGCTTCATGTCCCGGATCTGCCGACCGGTCGGCGAGTCGACCAGGAAGGCCACCGAGATCCCGGTCGTCGCCAGCGGCGCGTAGACGTACGGCCGCGTCGGCGGATCCCGGTCAGGGAGCGCGGTGAGGCCGACGTCGCGGGTCCCCCGCAGGAACGACTGCCGGGCCTGCGGCTCGCCGCCGCCGGAGGAGTACTGGACGGTCAGCGGGGTCTTGCCGAGGCACAGCCCCGTGATCCACTGCTGCATGGCGCGGTTGAGCATCTCAAGGCCGGACACCACGAAGTCGTTGGCCCGGACGCCGCAGTCCTCGGGAGTGGCGTTGAAGGTGAGCGGGATGACGACCCGGTTGGCCCACGCGCACTGCTCGTTGCCGTTCATCCCCGTGAACGGGTTCTCGTACCCGGTCATGATCACGTCGGTGGCCGTGTAGAAGATCGCCCCGTCGTTGTCGATCATGTGGTCGGCGCAGTCCGGCTGGCCGTTCCGCATCCCGTAGAGGTCCAGCGGATCGCCGCCGTAGTTGGCCTCGACCACGATCGAGCAGGGGTGGGCGGCGTCGCAGCCGAGCGAGGGGCTCAACCGCGAGGACCGCACCTCGATCGGCGCCGTACCGGATCCGTCCGCCCCGGTGACCGCGATCGCCATGTTGCTCGGCAGGTCGGGGGCGGTGGTGCCCTGGGGGGGGTACTTCTGCTCGAAGCCGGCCGCCGGGTCGGCACCGAACATGGTGCTGCCGTAGCAGTCCATGACCTTCGGGTCGGTCCCGCGGCACTGGTAGATCCGGACCGGGTACATCACCTGGTCGGAGTTCTGCTGCACGGCCGTGGCCTGTTCCCCGGTCCTCAGCACGCTCGGCGTGAAGCCGCTCCAGGAGACCTGGATCACCTGGTCGGTGAGGCTCTCCGTCTGCGAGACGGTGACGCTCCCGTGGGGACCGTACGTTCCCGTACCCGGCTCCGCGCCCGGTATCCAGACCTTCGGCCCGGTCACCGTCTTCGCCGAGGCCGCCAGGGCCTGCGGGGCGGTGCCGAGCCCGATCGGCACCGTCACCAGGGCACCCACCACGGCGAGGACGAGTGTGAGCGAGGGTAGTCGCCGGCGCCACCGCCCTCTTTCTCTCGGGTCGGGTACGCGGATTCTCATGGCGGGTACCTCCGGGAATCGCGAGCCGCGCACGAGGGCGGCACGAGGGAATGGTCGCGTTGAGGGGTGACGGCTCCGGTTGCCTACTATTCGGCCATCCGGACATGGCCGGATCAGGTCGACCGGATGTACGAGAACACAACGCGACGACTCCGTACCGGAGTTGGGAACTCCGCATACGAGCGGGCCCGCGCCGGAGCGCGGGCCCGTCATGGTGCGGCGATCACTGACGGGCCGCGGTTCAGCTGCCCTGAGTGAACGTCAGGGCGAAGGTGCCGACCGACTGGCCGGCCTTGAAGAAGCTGGTCTTGAGCTTGGAGTCCAGGTACTCCGCGCCGGCGGCGTCCAGCTGGAGGTCGGTGGTGTTGAGCGTCTGGACGGCGCCGTTGCGGCCGATCTGGCTGTCGCCGGCCGGGTCCAGCAGGGCGACGGGCGCGGTGCCGCCGACCGGCACGCCGGAGATCTGCCAGGAGTCGACACTGAAGTGGAGCTGCTTGAAGGTGGCGCTCTTGCCGGTGAAGACGTTGATGAAGAGCAGGCCGCCACCGAGGTCGATGTCGCCGTAGTAGCCGGAGAGGTTCGCCGAACCGCCGGTCACCGGGAAGGTGGTGGAGATGCCCGTGGTGCTGTCGTACGACGGGGCGGCGGTCGGCAGCGGGATGACGACGATGCCGTTGAGCGCCTGGTCCTTCAGGAAGGTGGTGCTGGAGTTGACCACCGCGCTGCCGGTGGACGGCGTGCTCGCCGGGGCCGCGTCGGCGACGGCCGCACCACTCATGCCGGTGACGGCGAGGACGACGGCGGTACCAGTGGCGGCGAGACGGGCGCGGGTACGGGACATGCTGGACTCCTAAGGAGAGGTGAAAGGTTGTGCTGGGTGGAGCAGACGACCAGGAGGTCGCCTCGTCGGCGCCGGCCCCGCACTGCCCGGCGGGGTCGGCGGCCGAAGATCTGGCCCCCGGCAACGGCGTCGCGGCGCGGCTGCGGGCCCGGCGCCCGGCGCGGCCGGAAGCCGGTCAGGAGAGGGTGCCGCAGAGGCCGGCGGGCAGCGGGAGGAAGCCGTGGGTCTTGATGTCGGTCACCGCGGTCGCGTTCCCGCAGATCCAGCCGGTGGTCCCGAGGAAGTTCCGTAGGGCGGTGCCCTGGGGGGTGTTCGCGACGTAGGCGGCCTGCCGGACCACGTCGTGCACCAGCCCCCCGTAGAGCGACGAGGCGAGCGGCGCGTTGATCGCGGTGGTCGTGGTGTCGACCGGCGGGATCCCGTCGACCGCGCGGACGGTCAGCGGGCCCGGCGCGTCGCCCGGGAGGCTGCGGCCGAAGTACACCTGGCCGATGTAGTGGCCGACCGAGTAGGGGAACACCGCGTCCGGGTCGTTGAGCAGCGGGTGGAGGCCCTGGTTCTCGACCGGGGTGGTCGTGACACACCCGCCCGGGATCACCGAGGTGCCTCCGCCGACGGCCCTCAGGAAGCGCAGCCGGGTGCCGGAGTCGGCCGGCGGCAGGAAGGGCTTGATGACGGCGTTCGGCAGCAACGGGTTGATCTGCTGCCAGTTGGTGAAGGTGCACTCGTAGATGCCCTTCAGCTCGGTCGAGGTCAGACCCACCGGCGCGTTGCCGCCCGACGTGGCCGCCCAGGAGACCGCGTCCTTGGCCAGCGCCACGAAGCTGTTGGTCGCGGGGTCGGAGGGCAGCCGGCCCCGGTCCGACCTGACGAAGTCGACCCCGTTGGGGATCGCCTGGAGCGCGACCAGACCGTTCTGGAGTCCGAGGGGCCGGGAGGCGGCGGGGAGGCCCGTCTTCAGCGTGATGATCTGCGTTCCGACCGCGTCGAAGCTGTACGCCCGCGGCGCGGTCACGTTGCCCAGGGACGTCAGGTACGCGTTGTAGTCGGCGGTCAGCTGGTTGAGCAGCGGGGCGGTGGTCTGCGAGCCGACGCCGACAATGGAGTTCGGTGCGGGGACGACTCCCGCGGGCGGGTCCGCGGCGGCGGAGCCGCTCCCCAGGCCCGCCAGTGAGGCGGTGACCGCCGTGACGGCGAGCAGCTTGCCCAAGACTGTGCGCATCGTTCCCCTGCTCCCTGTGCGGCGGTCGTCCGGTGGGGCCGGCGGCCACGGGCGCGAGGCCCGTGACCGCCGGGTGGTGCACTCGGTACTGATCGTGCGGGTGGCGCGGTGGATCAGATGTGGGTGGTGGAGCCGCAGGCGCCGTTCGGGAGGGCCAGGAAGCCGTAGTCCTTGATGATCGCGGAACCGGCACCACCGTTGGTGCAGATCCAGCCGCCGACACCGAAGATGGCGCGCAGCGCGACACCGTGGGCGTCGGTCGCGGTCCACTCGGCCTCGCGGACCACGTTGTAGATCACGCGGCCGTAGGCGGTGGCGGCGAAGGAGGAGTTGATGACCTTCGGGGTGGCGGTGCTGACCGGCACGATGCTGTTGATGTCACGGATGGTCAGCGGGCCCTGGGCGTCGCTGCCCGAGGCGTGGCCGTTGAAGACCTGGCCGATGTAGTGGGCGACGGAGTAGGGAACGACCGCGTTGGCGTCGTTCAGGACCGGGTCGGTGCCCTGGTTCTCCTGGACGAGCGGGTTGGCCGTGACGCAGGCGCCCGGGACGACGGCGGTGGCGCCGCCGATGGCCTTCAGGAAGAAGGACCGGGTGCCGGAGTTGGTCTGCGGCAGGAAGGGCTTGATGGTGGCGTTCGGCAGGGTCGCGCTGATCTGCGTCCAGTTGGTGATGGTGCACTCGTAGATGCCCTTGAGCTGGGCGGTGG
This sequence comes from Kitasatospora sp. NPDC002965, assembly GCF_040611255.1. Taxonomy (NCBI): domain Bacteria; kingdom Bacillati; phylum Actinomycetota; class Actinomycetes; order Kitasatosporales; family Streptomycetaceae; genus Kitasatospora; species Kitasatospora sp. NPDC002965. Next base: position 9,644 of record NZ_JBEXNT010000002.1, read on the forward strand.
TCAGGTTGGACGGCGCGTTGCCGCCCGACTTGGCCGCCCAGGAGACCGCGTCCTTGCCCAGGGTGACGAAGATGTCGGTGGCCGGGTCGCCGAGCTGCGGGCCACGCGAGGAGCGGGCGAAGTCGACCGTGGTGCTGGTGTTGGTGTTCAGCGCGTTGATGCCGGCGCCGGAGCCGTTCGGGCGGGCGATCGAGGTCGCACCGGTCTTGGTGGTGATCGGCGAGGAGCCGGTCGCGTCCCAGCTGTAGAGGCGCGGCAGGGTGCTGCCGGCCGGCAGGGAGGCGTTGTAGCCGACCGAGAGGCCGTTCAGGACGGCCTGGGTGGTGTCCGAGCCGACGCCCACGATGTCCTGGGCGAGCGGCAGGGTCGGCAGCGTCGACGGGTCGGCGACGGCGGTGCCGCTCGCGACGGTGACGACCGAGGTCGCGATGGCGGCGGCGGCGAGCAGCTTGGCAGCGGTCTTGCGCATGTTCCGGTTCCTCCGGTGGGAGAGACGTACATCGCTTGCCCGGGTACTGGTTGTCAGTCCCGGGGCCGGGTGACCGCGTCCGCGGCGGCCTCTCCGGCAGTGCCGATCCTGTCGGTCGGCGCGGTTCCGTCGGAAGGGTGGTCAGTGACCCGGGGGGATTGTCGATATCTCGGTTCGGAGAGGTTTAGCGACTGGTCAGGATGGTCGAGCAGGGTGGTAAATCCGCAGGTGGGAGGCCGGTTACGTTCTTCTCCAGGTGGCGACTCGGGGGTTTGCCGGAAACCTGCGCTTCACCGGAAAAGGGGGGAAGGGGAGAGGTGGGGCGGAGCGGGAACGGGCGCGGGACCGCGACGAGCAGGAAGAACGGGCCGCACCGGCGAACGGGCCACCGGGAGGAGCACGGGCGCAGCTCCGCAGCGGCACCGGAGCGGGCGGGGTGGGCGGAGCGGGCGCGGCGGGGAGAGGAGGGGCGACCGGAGGCCCGGACTACCAGGGCCAGGTGCCGTCGCGCCCGAGCCGGCGCAACTCCTGGCCCAGGTGCTGGAGCCCGGCGCGGAAGCCCTCCACGCCGGCCTGGCACTGGTCCCGTCTCAGGTAGCCGCGCGCGCTGCGCGCCACCGGGCCGGCCGCGTCGGCGGCGCCCGGACGGGTGGTGCGGACCGGCAGGTAGGCCGTCCAGACCCAGAGCCGCGCGTCGGACTGGCCGACGGTACATCGCAGCGCGGTCCGTTCGATGATCAGTTCCCGGAGGGCGTCGGCGAGTTCCGCCTCGCTCCGGTAGGTCCGCACGCCGACGCCGAGTTGCCGCCCGTTGGCGGCGCGCAGCGCCCAGCCGAGGCAGCGGTCCCCGGCCGGGACGGTCAGCAGCTTCGGTCCGCGTCGTTCAGCGGACATCGGGGAACCTCAACGACACTCCACGGTCCGGGAGTTCGAGAGCGGGTTGCTTCGCCAGCAGCACCACGAAGCGACGGAAGGCGTTCTGACAGGTCGCGTACCGCTCGTACGCGCGGCTGGACCGGACCTCCGGGAGGGCGCGCGAGCCGGGGATGACCCAGACCCACCCGATGCCGTCCCGGACGTGCGTGATCCGGGCGGTGAGGCTCTCGGCCCCGGCCCGTAAGCCGTCGAAGCCGCGCTCCGCCTCCCCGGCCGTGTCGTACGCCGCCGCGGTCACGGCCACCACCCGGCCGTTGGGCGCCTTCAACTGCCAGCGGTACCGCCCGTCCGGTGCACGTTCTGCTCGAAACCCCCCTCGACTTGCCCCCGCTGCGGTGTGACCGCGGCCAGACGCGTCCACTGCTCCCCCACAGTCCGGTACCTCTCCGAGACGGGAGTAAAGCTATGTGTGCACACGAGACCGCCGGAAGCCCAGGAAATGCACAACTTGCTCCGTTGGCCGGGAAGTTCTCTCTCGTTAAACTTTCACCGGGTGCACACCAACCGCGCGCCAACCACTCCCGGAGCCGCTCCGCACCGTCCACAAACAGTTCGAACCGGGCCCATCACCTGCACGGGTGTTCAGAGCCGGGCCGTCCAGCGCACCCTGGTGCCCCGCCCGTAGGGCCCGGGCTCGTGCCAGGCGTCGCCGCCGAGCGCCTCGGCGCGCCGGGTCAGGTTGCGCAGGCCGCTGCGCCGGCCGCCCTCGGGGATGCCGACGCCGTCGTCGGTGACGGTCAGCAGCACGCCGGGCCGGCCGCCGCGGTCGAGGGACTCCGGGTCCCCGCCCACCGGGTGCCCGGCGTCGTCCAGGTGCACGGTCGCCTCCACCTCCACCCCGACCCGGGACGCCCGCGCGTGACGGGCCGTATTGGAGAGCATCTCCCTCAGCGCCGCCAGGAGTTGACGACCCGGTTTCTCGCCGACCAGGCTCTCCACCGGCCCCATGAAGGAGACCGAGGGCTTGAAGCCGAGCGCCGCCGCGGCCTGGCTGCACTCGCGCAGCACCCGGGTGCGCAGGGTGTCGGGCGCGTCGCCGTGGTTGTCGTGCTGGAGGGCGTAGATCGTGGTGCGGACCTCCTGGATGGTGGCGTCCAGCTCGTCCACCGCCTGGCCGATCCGGACCTTCACCTCCGGCACCACGGCCCGCCGGGCGGCGCCCTCCAGCATCATCCCGGTGGCGAACAGCCGCTGGATCACCAGGTCGTGCAGGTCGCGGGCGATCCGGTCGCGGTCCTGGAAGACGGCGAGGCGCTGCTGGTCCCGCTGGCCCTCGGCGAGCCGCAGGGCGAGCGCGGCCTGCGAGGCGAAGGTCTCGGCGAGCTGCTTCTCGGCCTCGGTGAACGGCAGTGCGCCGCGCGGGCGCCAGACGCAGAGCCCGCCGAGCACCCGGCCGGCGGCGACCATCGGCACCGCCAGCGACGGGCCGAAGCTGCGGGCCGCCCGGATCACCACGCTCGGGTCGGTGGACATGTCGTCGAGGTGGACGCTCTCCCCCTTGAGCAGCCGGGCCGCGAAACTGTCCGGCGGGAGCAGCTCGCCGCGGACGAACTCGGCGGCCTCGCCGGAGGCGTGGGCGATCCGCATCTGTGCGGCCTCGGCGCCTGCGTCGGCGTCCACGTCCGCGGTCGGCAGCAGGATCATGCCGAGCGCCGCGTCGGCCAGCTCGCGGACCTGCTCGGCGGCGACGGTCAGCGCGACCTCCGCCTCCTCGGTGGAGAGCAGCGCGGTGGTGACGGCGGCGGCGCCAGCGATCCAGCGCTCGCGGCGCCGCCCCTCCTCGTAGAGGCGGGAGTTCTCGATCGCGACGCCGGCGGCGGCGGCGAGCGCGTGCACCACCTGCTCGTCCTCGGGGGTGAAGGCCCCGCCGCCCTTCTTCTCGGTGAGGTAGAGGTTGCCGAACACCTCGTCGCGGATCCGGATCGGCTCGCCGAGGAAGGTCCGCATCGCCGGGTGGTGCGGCGGGAAGCCGTACGAGCGCGGGTCGGCGCCGAGGTCGCTCAGCCGCAGGGGCTCGGGGCGGTCGATCAGGACGCCGAGGATGCCCCGTCCGACCGGCAGCTCGCCGATCTCGGCGGCGTTGCCGTCGTCGATCCCCACGTGGATGAAGTCGGACAGTCCGTGCCCGCCCGGGGCGATCACGCCGAGGGCCGCGTACCGGGCGTCGACGAGTTCGGCGGCGCCGGTGGCGATCCGGTGCAGGGTGGCGTGCAGGTCGAGCCCGGCGCCGACCGAGACCACCGCCTCCAGCAGGCGCTGCATCCGGTCGGTGACGGCGGCGGCGGACTGCAGCCGCTCGGCGACCTCGGTGACCAGGGTGTCCAGGCCGAGCGAGGCGATCTCGGGCACCCGGTGCGGGGCCGGGTCGGTGCCGGGTTCGGGCGCCGGTTCCGGCCCGGCGGGCGCAGCGGGCACGACGGGCACGGCGGGCACGGCACGGCCGGTCCGGCCGGTCGGGCCCGGTGTCACGACGGGGTCGGCGGGAACGGCGGGGTCGGGCGGCAGGGATGGCGAGGGGTCCATGGTGACGAGCGTAGTTTGTACGGTTTTCCGCCGAAGTAGCGACGCGACCGTCGCCGGTCAGGCCGCCACCGGCACCAGCAGGCCGTCCGCCTCCCGCTCGCGCTCCCGCATCGCCCGCAGCCGCCCGCCCGGCTCGGCCACCAGCTCCGACCACCGGCCCCGCTCGACCACCCGGCCGGCGTCCAGCACCAGCACCTCGTCCACCGTGGAGTCGTCCAGCCCGGCCAGCCGGTGGGTGATCAGGACGGTCGTCCGCCCGGCGGTGGCGGCCAGCAGGTCCGCGGTGAGCGCGTCGGCGGTGGGCAGGTCCAGGTGCTCGGCGGGCTCGTCGAGGACCAGCACCGGGAAGTCCGCGAGCAGCGCCCGGGCCAGCGCCAGCCGCTGCCGCTGACCGCCGGAGAGACGGGCGCCGTGCTCGCCGACCATGGTGTCCAGCCCGTCCGGCAGGGTCAGCGTCCAGTCCAGCAGCCGGGCCGCGGCGAGCGCGGCCCGCAGCTCCGCCTCGCCCGCCGAGGGCCGGGCGAGGCGCAGGTTCTCCCGGAGCGAGCTGTCGAAGACGTGCGCGTCCTGGGCGCAGAGGCCGATCACCCGGCGGACGTCGTCCCCCGCGAGCTCCCGGCTGTCCACAGCCTGTGGACAGCCGGCGGCGAGGACCACGCTGCCGGCGCTCTGGTCCAGGAAGCGGAGCAGCGCCTGGGCGAGCGTCGTCTTGCCGGAGCCGGACGCCCCGACCACGGCGATCCGCCGGCCGGGGGTGAGGTCGAGGTCGAGACCGGCCAGCGCGTCGACCCGCTGCCCCGGGTACCGGGCGGTCAGCCCGCGCACCGCGATCGGGAGCGGCCGCTCCGGCAGCGCCGCCGGGACGGCCGGCTCGGCGACGGCGGGCGGCGCGTCCAGCACCTCGGCCAGCCGCGCCGAGGCCGCCCGGCTGCGCCGGCGGGCCTGGACGGCGAGCGGCATCCCGGTGACCGCCTCGAAGGCCGCCAGCGGGGTGAGCACGACCACCGCGAGGCAGACCGGCGCCAGTGTGCCCGCCTGGACCCCGCGCAGGCCGACGGCCGCCGCGGCGGCCACCGTGACGCCGGTGAGCAGGGAGATCAGGCCGGTGCCGAGCGCGGCCGTGGTCGCCGAGCGGGCGGCGAGACCGGTCAGCGTGGCGTCGGCGGCCCGGACGGCGGCGAGCCGGCCGGGCAGGGCGCCGGCCACGGTGAGCTCGGCCGTCCCGCTGAGGGCGTCGACCACGGTGGTGGCGAGCCGGCCCCGGGCGGGCGCCTGGCGGCGCTCGGCGCCGGCCGACCAGCGGGCGGCCAGCGCCGGGACGACGGCGCCGGCCAGCAGCAGGCCGACTCCGAGGACCAGCCCGGCGGCGGGCAGGAAGGCACCCATCGCCGCCGCCGCGGCCAGCGACACCACGGCGGCCACGGCGGCCGGGAGCCGCCAGCGCAGGTAGTGGTCCTGGACGGCGTCGACGTCGGCGACCAGCCGGGAGAGCAGGTCGCCGCGCCGGAAGGCGGGCAGCCCGGCCGGGGCGAGCACGGTGAGCCTGCGGTAGACGGCGGCGCGCAGGGTGCCGAGGGTGCGCAGCACGGCGTCGTGCGAGACCAGCCGCTCGGCGTAGCGGAAGACGCTGCGGCCGATGCCGAAGGCGCGCACCGAGGTGACGGCCATCATCAGGTAGAGGACGGGCGGCATCTCGGAGGCGTAGGAGATGAGGTAGCCGGAGGTGGCCATCAGGGCGACGGCGCACCCGAGGGCGAGCGCGCCGAGCAGGACGGAGAGCGCCAGCCGGGGCCGGACCACGTCCGGCCCCGGTGCGTCGTCCTCCGCCGCCGGGGCGTCCGGGGTCGGCCGCCCGCTGTGCGCGAGCGCGTCCGCCGGAGCGGCGACCGGGCCCCCGGGAGCGACCGCCGGACCGGCCAGGTGGGCCCGCCGGTCGGCCGCCGCGAGCAGCGCGGGCCGGTGCGCGACCAGCAGCACGGTGCGCGCCGGGTCGGCGGACAGCTCCCGTACGGCGTCGACGACCGCCGCCTCGGAGGCGCCGTCCAGGTTGGCGGTCGGCTCGTCGAGCAGGACGAGCGGCCGGTCGCCGGCGAGCAGGACCCGGGCGAGCGCGAGCCGCTGCCGCTGCCCGGCGGAGAGTCCGGCGCCGTCCTCGCCGAGCACGGTGGCGAGCCCCTGCGGCAGCCGCTCCACGAAGTCGAGGGCGTGCGCGGCCCGCAGCGCCTCCCGCAGCTCCGCGTCGGGGGCGTCCGGCCGGTAGAGCGCCACGTTCTCGGCGACGGTGCCGGCGAAGAGGTGCGGGTGCTGCGGCACCCAGGCGATCTGCCGCCGCCAGCTCTCCGGGGCGAGGTCGGCGAGGTCGTACGTCCGCCCGTCGGCGGCGGTGATCCGGACGGTGCCGGCGTCCGGGGCGGTGAGGCCGAGCAGGACGCCGAGCAGGGTGGACTTGCCGGCGCCGCTCGGTCCGGTGAGGGCGACGGTCTCGCCCGGGCGCAGGGTGAGCGAGGCGTCGTCGAGGGCGGGCGCGGTGCGGCCGGGGAAGGCGACGGTGAGCCCCTCCAGCCGGACGGTCGCCCCGGCCAGGGCGGGCGCCGGGGTGACGCCGGCGGCCGGCCGGTCGGTCTCCAGCACCCGGAAGATCTCGTCGGCGGCGGTCAGCCCCTCGACGCTGGAGTGGTAGAGCGCGCCGACCTGCCGGATCGGGGCGTAGACCTCGGGGGCGAGGATCAGGATCAGCAGCCCGGTCTCCAGGTCGAGCGTGCCGTCGACCAGCCGGAAGCCGATCGAGACGGCGACCAGCGCGACCGACAGGGTGGAGAGCAGCTCCAGCGCGAAGGAGGAGATGAAGGCGATCCGCAGGGTGCGCAGGGTGGCCCGGCGGTAGTCGGCGGTGATCCGGGCGATGGTGGCGGCCTGGGCGCGGGCCCGGTTGAACACCTTGAGCGTGGGCAGCCCCGCGACCACGTCCAGGAAGTGGTGCGAGAGCCGTGACAGGACGGACCACTGCCGGTCCATCCGCGACTGGGTGGCCAGACCGATCAGCACCATGAAGAGCGGGATCAGCGGCAGCGTGCCCGCGATGATCGCGGCGGAGGCGAAGTCGGCGCCGACGATCCGCAGCAGCACGATCACCGGGACGACGACGGCGAGCGCCAGTTGCGGCAGGTAGCGGGCGAAGTAGTCGTCGAGCGCGTCCACGCCCCGGGTGGCGAGGGCGGTGAGCTCGCCGGTGCGCCGGCCCGCCAGGTAGGCCGGGCCGAGCGCGGTGGCGTGGTCGAGCAGCCGGCGCCGCAGGGTGGACTTCACCCGGGCGACGGACCGGTGGGCGGTCAGTTCGGTGAGCCAGCCGACCAGCCCGCGGCCCACCGCGGTGAGCACCAGCAGCGCCAGCGGCGTGCCGAGCTCGTCCAGCCCGGCCCCCTGCTGGAAGCCGCGGACCACGATCTCTGCGATCAGGCTCGCCTGGACGACCACCAGGGCGGCGCCGGCCGCACCGAGCAGGACCGATCCGGCGAGGAAGGCCCGGGTGGTACGGGCGTACCCGAGGAGTCGGGGGTCGACGGGCTTCACGGCGTCAGGCCTGGTCGAGCGCGGCGGCCGGGTCGTGCCCGGGGATGTGCTGGACGCCGATCCGCTTGCGGAACACCCAGTACGTCCAGCCCTGGTAGAGCAGCACGAGCGGGGTGAAGACGGCGGCCACCACGGTCATCAGCTTGAGCGTGTAGGCCGAGGAGGCGGCGTTGGTCACGGTCAGGCTCCAGCTCTCGTTCAGGGTGGACGGCATGACGTCCGGGAAGAGCGAGAGGAAGAGCATCGCGACCGCGGCCACCACGGTCGCCCCGGAGAGGACGAAGGCCCAGCCCTCGCGACCCAGCTGGTTGGCGACCAGCGCGCCGACCAGGGCGAGCACGGCGATCACCAGGGCGGCGAGGCTCCAGCCGTTGCCGCTGTCGGCCTGGGTCCAGATCAGGAAGACCGCGGCGAGCGCCGCCGCCGTCAGGCCGAGCCCGAGCGCCATGGCCCGCGCCCGGTCGCGGATCTCGCCGACCGTCTTCAGCGCGGCGAACACCGCGCCGTGGAAGGTGAACAGGCTGAGCGTGACCAGCCCGCCGAGCAGCGCGTACGGGTTGAGGAGGTCCCAGAAGGTGCCGACGTAGTTCTTCTGCGCGTCGATGTCGACGCCGTGGACGATGTTGGCGAAGGCGACGCCCCAGAGGAAGGCGGGGATCAGCGAGGTCCAGAAGATCGCCTCCTCCCAGTTCCGCTGCCAGCGCGGCTCCGGCCGCTTGGCCCGGTACTCGAAGGCCACGCCGCGGACGATCAGGCAGACCAGGATCAGCAGCAGCGGGATGTAGAAGCCGCTGAACAGCGTCGCGTACCAGTCCGGGAAGGCCGCGAAGGTCGCGCCGCCGGCGGTCAGCAGCCAGACCTCGTTGCCGTCCCAGACCGGGCCGATGGTGTTGATCAGCACCCGCCGCTCGGCGGTGTTGCGGGCGAGCGGCTTGGTGAGGATGCCGATGCCGAAGTCGAAGCCCTCCAGGAAGAAGTAGCCGATCCAGAGGACGGCGATCAGGACGAACCAGACGTCGTGGAGTTCCATGGTCAATCGGTCCTATCGATCCTCAGTAGTCCTCAGTGGTCCTCGGTGGTCTGCGGTGGCTCGCGGTCGGCCCGCGGTCGGCCCGCGGTGCTGCCCGGGGCCGGCCGGTGCAGCTGCCGGGGCGTCAGTAGGCGAAGGCGAGCGGCTTGTCGGCGTCGTCGTCCGAGGACGGCCCCCGCAGCGACGGGTCCTCGGTGGGCGGCTGCTCGGAGGTCACCGGGCCGGCCTTCGCGTACTTGACGAGCAGCCGCACCTCGACGACGGCGAGGATCGCGTAGAGCGTGGTGAAGGTGGCCAGCGCGCCGATCTGGGTGCCGATGCCGACGTTCGGCGAGACCGCGCTGGCGGTCGTCATCAGACCGAAGACCGCCCAGGGCTGACGGCCCATCTCGGTGAAGATCCAGCCGAAGCTGTTGGCGATCAGCGGGAATCCCATGGTGAGGATGCCGATCCGCCAGCTCCACTTGGTGAGGAACGGGCCGAGCTCGCGCTTCGGGGTGAGCATCAGCCGCGGCACCTCGGTGTCCCCGGTGCGGAACTCCGGGGCCAGGAGCCACTTCCGCCGGGTGGTCCAGAGCCCGATCACGCCCGCCACGAAGGAGGTCATCCCGAAGCCGATCATGAGGCGGAAGCCCCAGTAGGTGACGAAGATGCTCGGGATGTAGTCCTTCGGGTCGCCGCCGTACTTGGCCGCCTCGGCGTTGGCGGTGTCGTTGATGCCGGGGACGGAGGAGCTGAAGTCGCTGTTGGCGAGGAAGGACAGTATCCCGGGGATCTCCAGCTCCACCGAGTTGTGGCCCTTGCCGACGTCGCCGACCGCGAAGATCGAGAACGGCGCGGGGGCCTGGGCGTCCCAGAGCGCCTCGGCGGCGGCCATCTTCATCGGCTGCTGGCGGAACATCACCTTGGCGAGCGAGTCGCCGCTGAGTGCGGTGCCCAGACCGAAGACCACCGCGAGGACGAGGCCGAGCCGCAGCGAGGTCCGCATCACCGCGACCTTCTTGACGTCCGCGGTCTCCGGCTTGCGCTTGGCCTTCCAGAGGTGGAACGAGGCGATGCCGACCATGAACGCCGCGCCGGTGAGGAAGGCCGCGGTCAGGGTGTGCAGCACGACGGTGACGGTGGTGTCCTGGAAGAGCACCCGGACGATGTCGGTGAGCTGGGCCTTCCCGGTGACCGGGTCGACCGTGTAGCCCACCGGGTGCTGCATCCAGGAGTTGGCCGCCAGGATGAAGTAGGCGGAGAGCACGGTGCCGAGCGACACCATCCACATGCAGGCGCAGTGCAGCTTCCTCGGCAGCTTGTCCCAGCCGAAGATCCAGAGCCCGATGAAGGTCGACTCGAAGAAGAAGGCGATCAGCGCCTCCATCGCGAGCGGGGCGCCGAACACGTCACCCACGAAGCGGGAGTAGTCGGACCAGTTCATGCCGAACTGGAACTCCTGGACGATGCCGGTGACCACGCCCATCGCGATGTTGATCAGGAAGAGCTTGCCCCAGAACTTGGTGGCGTGGAAGTACTTCTCCTTGTCCGTCCGCACCCAGGCGGTCTCCAGCCCGGCCACGATGGCGGCGAGGCTGATGGTGAGCGGGACGAAGAGAAAGTGGTAGACGGTGGTGATGCCGAATTGCCATCGCGCAATGGTTTCGTGAGCGATTGCCAGTTCCACGTCGCCCTCTCTCCAACCGACCTGTCGAGGTCACATTTCGGACAAACTTCATCTATAGCTGTAGACCGCTGCCCAACCGCGCATGCTTGTCCGCTTGTGAACGTGAACACGTTCACAAGCATCAGTATCCATCATCCTTACGAGTGATTGGTGGGCGGGGTGCGTGAGGCCCGCCACTGACCGGCGGCGATGCCGTGCGCACAGTCTGCGAAGCCGACCGCCCGGCCACAACGAGCGGCCGGGCGGGTGGAAGTGGCTTCTTGGACGATCCGGCACATTGACAACGTCCGGACCGTACGGAACGACGCAATCCCGGGGGGGCGCCGCTCCGCGCGGGGGCGTGCCGCCGGGTCGGCGCGGCGGGACCGGCTAGGCCCGGCCGAGCAGCTGGGTGCCGGGGGCCGAGGCCGCCCGGGCGGTGAAGTAGTCGACGAACGCACGGAGGAACTCGTCCGCCGTGATGACACCGTCGCCGTCGGTGTCCAACTGGCGGAACCCGTGCGACAGTTCGGCCGGGTGAACGCGCCGGCTGCCGAACAGCACGCGGTACTCGGCGAAGTCCAGCCGCCCGTCCTGGTCGGTGTCGGCGGCGGCCAGCACGGCCCGCAGCGCGGGGAGCAGCCCGCCCTCCAGGTAGGCCGGGTCCCGGTCGCACCCGGCCAGGGTCGCGGCGACGAACTCGGCCTGGCTGATCCGGCCGTCGCCGTCGGCGTCCATGGTCGCGCGCAGCTGCTCCCACCAGACCTCGAAGGCGGTGTACACGCGCGCCTCGCCGTCCTCGGAGAGTTCCAGCTGCCAGCAGACGTTGTGCGCCATGGCCTGCAGGTCGCGCACGGTGAGGTGGCCGTCGCCGGTCTGGTCGAGGACCTCGCGGAAGAAGCGGTCCAGCCGGGGCGGCCGGGTGTCCCGGCCGGACGGCCGCCGGGGCGCGGCGGGCGGCCGTCCGGCCGCGGAGCGGTAGCGGTAGCGGTCGGGCAGCCCGGTCATCAGGACGCGCCCGCCGCGGTGCAGCAGCCGGGAGAGGAGGGCCGCGCGGCGCGTGCGGACCAGCCCGAACCGCTCCCGGTAGACCGGCGGGAGGTCGGCGACGGTCAGCTCGGTGACCAGCCGCCCGAGCACCGCCCGCAGCAGCCGCCAGCCGACCGGCCCGAGGAACCGCAGCCGGCGCGGGCAGGGGGCCTCGTGCAGCATCTCGTACAGCAGGTGCCGCGCCGCGTCCGTGAACTCCAGCTCCTCGGCCGCCGTCCGGACCAGGTAGGCCGGAAGGTCGGCGGCGGTCGGTGGCAACGCGCCGTCGGGCAGCCCGAAAACGCCCACGACCTCCCTGAACTCCCGGTACAGCTCTTCGAGTTCATCTCCGCTGTACGGGTCTCCGCCCAACTCCCGCATGGTGACGACGGATTCGAAGAGGGTGAGGAGCACCCAGGCCCGGGTGCCGGGGTCGTGGGCGTCGTACGGGCGACCGTCCCCGCCCGTCCCGCGGATCCGCCGGTGCGCCCGGTCGAGGCGCTGCACCTCCCGCCACAGCTGCTCCTCGTCCGCCTGGAACAGCCGGCGCCCGCTGCCGAGGGTGTGTTCGATCCGGCGCCACGGGTGGCCCCGGTAGGTGGAGTGCTCGGCCATCCCGGCCCCGACGACCGGGTGGGAGGCCTGCAGCACCAGCAGCCGCCAGGCGACGAGCCCGATCCGCCACTCGCCGAGGTCGCGCCGGAACGAGACCGCTGGTCCGGCCGCCGGGCTGGTGGGGGGTTTCGACGCCATCCGGACTCTCCAAGGGGCTGCTGGGCCTTCCCGTGCCGGGGGCGGCATTCCCGGCGGTCCGTCGGGGAAACGCCCACTGGATTAGTCGGATCGTCCTACCGGCTGGCGCTCTGCCGGCCCCCGGGAGACCTCGCCCCGGCCCCGCTCACGTCCTCGCGACGGGCTCCGCAGCGAGCGCCCCCAGCTCCGCGAGGTCCGCGGCGTCCAGGTGCAGCCCCGCGGCGGCGATGTTCTCCACCAGGTGGGCCGGCGAGGAGGTGCCCGGGATCGCGAGGATCACCGGCGAGAGGGCGAGCAGCCAGGCCACCATCACCTGGGCCCGGGTGGCGCCGTGGCGCTCCGCGACCCGGCGCAGGGCCGGGTGGTCGGGCACCCCGGTGCCACCGAGCGGGTAGAAGGGGACGAACGCGATGCCCTTCGCCTCGCAGTCGGCCAACAGCCGGTCGCCGGCCTCGGTGTGCTCCAGCACGCTGAACTTGTTCTGCACGGCGACCACCGGCGCGAGCGCCTCCGCCTCGGCGAGCTGGGCGGCGTCGACGTTGCTGACGCCGAGGTGCCGGATCAGGCCCTCCGCCCGCAGCTCGGCCAGGGCCGCGAAGGGCTCCGCGATCGAGGACTGACTGGGCATCCGGCGCAGGTAGACGAGGTCCAGCCGGTCCACGCCGAGCTCCCGCAGGTTGCGGTGGACGGCCGCGCGCAGGCCCTCCCGGTCGGCCGGGAGGAGCCAGTTCCCCTCCGGGTCGCGGCCCGGTCCGACCTTGGTGGCGATCACCAGGTCGTCCCGGTACGGGTGCAGGGCCTGCCGGATCAGACCGTTGGCGGAGACGTCCCGGTGGAAGTAGAACCAGGCGGTGTCGATGTGGTCGATGCCGAGCTCGACCGCCCGGCGCAGCACCTCGCGGCTCTGCCCGGGGTCGCAGGCGGGGCCGTCCCAGTCGTGGGAGGGCAGCTTCATCGCGCCGAATCCCATCCGGGACACCGGCAGGTCGCCGCCGAGGTGGAAGGTGCCGGCCGCGGAGACATCGGGTGTGGTCGTCATGGCACCAAGCCTCGGGCGGGCTCGCGGGGCCGCCCTCCGATCTGGCAGGTTGCTGCCATGAGCACCGATCGGATCATCACCCTGCACGGCGAGAGCGAACTCGTCCGACGGGCCGGCCACCTCTTCGTCGCCTCGCACGAGGAGTTCCTGGTCGCCGCCGCCGATCTGATGACCTGGTCGGCCGGCGTCAACGCGGCCTTCCGCGAGGGCAAGCGGCCGCACGTCGTCCCCGGCCTCACCATGCGCAAGCTCTACACCCGGCGTGCCCTCGCCGATCCCGAGTCGCACCGGCGGCTGCTGCGGATCGCCGCCTCCGGCATCGAGGTCCGGATCTCCGACGGCCCGCTCACCCGCGAGGCGATCATCATCGACCGGCGCACCGCGATCCTGGCCGGAGCCCCCGTCCGCGGCGTCCGCACGTACACCGTGGTGAACACCCCGGAGGTCGTCGACGGCGTGCGCTCCCTCTTCCGCGCCACCTGGGAGACGGCCACCGACCTCGCCGACTGCACCCCCGCCCCGACCCCGCTGACCGAACAGGCCCGCCACATCCTGCGCGCCCTCGCCGCCGGCCACACCGACGAGACCGGCGCCCGCCTGCTCGGCGTCTCGCTGCGCACCTACCGCCGCCGGGTCGCCGACCTGATGACGTCCCTCGGCGCCACCTCCCGCTTCCAGGCCGGCCTGCTCGCCCAGGGACTCCTCGACGAGCCGCTCACCCCCGACGCGCCCCGGTGACGTCCGGCCCGATCACGAAGCCCTTCGCCGGCCCCTCGGGGATCACCGCGCCCTCCCCGTACGGGGTCCGCACCGAGCAGGCGTAGGCGCCGCGCCCGGAATCGGGGCCGGTGAGGACGGTGACGGCGCCGCCGTCGTCGAAGTCGTCGACGATCCGCCGGTTGATCGTCATGTGCCGGGCCCGCCCGCGGGTGACGTCTGGATGGCTCCCTCAAGGATCTCCGCGTGGAAGCCCTCGGGAACATCCATGGCCCTCCGCAGTGGACGATCGGGGTTCACCCGACCGGGGGGTTTCAGCGCTGGTGGGGAAGTTCCAGGCGGAAGGTGGCGCCGGCGCCCGGGGCGGTGTGGAGGGTGAGGGTGCCGCCGTGGGCGTGGGTGAGGGCCGTCGCGATGGCGAGGCCGAGACCGGCCCCGCCGCGCTTGTCGGGGCGGCTGCGGGAGGCGTCCACCCGGTAGAAGCGGTGGAACACCAGGGCCGCCTGGTCCGCGGTGAGACCGGGCCCGGAGTCGGCGACCTCCAGCAGGCAGAGACCGCCGTCGGTGCCGACGCCGATCCGTACCGGGGTGCCGGGCGGGGTGTGCTTGACGGCGTTGCCGACCAGGTTGGTGACCACCTGACGGAGCCGGGCCTCGTCGCCGAGCACGGGCGCGGGTCCGGGCGCGCCGGTGCCGGCGGGGCCGGTGAGCGCGACCGGGCGGGACGGGTCGAGGGCGGTGAGGTCGTGCAGGGCGTCCGCGGCGAGGGTGCGCAGGTCCATGGGGGCGAGGTCGAGCGGGCGTTCCTCGTCGAGCCGGGCCAGCACCAGCAGGTCCTCGACCAGCGTGCCCATCCGGACGGCCTCGTTCTCGATCCGCCCCATGGTGCGCTTGACGTCGGCCTCGGTGGGGAGCGCGCCCATCCGGTAGAGCTCGGCGAAGCCGCGGATCCCGGCCAGCGGGGTGCGCAGCTCGTGCGAGGCGTCGGCGACGAACCGCCGCATCCGGGCCTCGGACTCGGCCCGGGCGGCGAACGCGGCCTCGATCTGGGTGAGCATGCCGTTGAGCGCGACGGACAGCCGGCCGACCTCCGTCCGCGGGTCGAACTCGGGCATCCGGTGGGAGAGCTCCCCGGCGGCGATCCGCTCGGCGCCCTCCTCGATCCGGCTCAGCGGACGCAGCCCGGCCCGGACGGCGAAGAAGCCGAGCGCGGCGATCAGGACGAGCACCGCGCCGCCGATGCCGACGAAGGCGGTGTGCAGCCGGGCGACGGTGCCGTCGATGTCCTCGCGGGAGACGGCGACCATCAGGTAGGAGGGGGTGGGGGCGGGGGCGGCGAACATGCTGGGCTGGGCCGGCGGGCGCTGGAGCGGCAGGACCAGTGCCCGCCAGGTGCGCCGGCCGCGCTGGTCGGGCAGGTCGAAGGGGGTGTCGGGGTCGGTGGCGGCCGGTTCGAGGCCGGCCAGCTGCGGTGCCGGGTCGTTCTCGGAGACGGGCTGGCGGACGACCAGCTGCACCTTGCCGTCCGCCGAGAGGTACTGGACCAGGTACTGGCTGGGCAGCGCGGCCAGGTACTGCGGGGCGGCGCGCTTGGCGCCGGGGGAGGGCGACTGCTGCTTGTTCTCCTGCCAGTTCACCCGGGACGGGGCGCGGTGCGCGAGCGGTTCGCCGAACCGCTGCAGCTGCTCGTCGAGCCGCTGGACCAGCTGGACCCGCACCGTGCCGAGGACCACGGCGTCGCTGACCACCAGGCCGGTGGTGACCAGGACGAGCGCGAGGACCAGCAGGCGGGCGCGCAGCGACAGCCGGCCGAGCGTCCGGGACGGACGGCGGAGCAGGGCGGGCAGCGAGAGCAGCAGGCGGCGCATACGGGGGCGGGGCGGGGCTGTCAGGCCTGCGGCGGACGGCGCAGCGCGTAGCCGATGCCGCGCACGGTGTGGATCAGCTTGGGGCCGTGGGCCGGGCCCGAGTCGAGCTTGCGGCGCAGGTAGGAGATGTACGACTCGACGATGGAGAGGTCGCCGCCGAAGTCGTAGGCCCACACGTGGTCGAGGATCTGAGCCTTGGAGACCACCCGGCCGACGTTGGCCATCAGGTAGTGCAGCAGCTTGAACTCGGTCGGGGAGAGCGCGACGGGGGCGCCGCCGCGGGTGACCTCGTGGGCGACCGGGTCGAGGGTCAGGTCGGCGACGATCAGCCGGCCGTCCTCGGCCGGTCCGCCGGAGCGGCGCAGGATCGCGCGGATCCGGGCGATCAGCTCCTCCAGGCTGAACGGCTTGGTGACGTAGTCGTCGGCGCCGACGGCCAGGCCCTGGACCTTGTCACCGACCCCGTCCTTGGCCGTGAGGAACAGCACCGGCAGGTGGTCGCCGGGATGGCCGTGGACGGGCCCGGCTATGAGGCCGCGGCTGGTCTGCTCGCGGAGCCGTTCGACGACGGTGAAGCCGTCGAGGTCGGGGAGCATCACGTCGAGGACGACCAGGTCGGGCCGCTCGGCCGCGATCAGTTCGAGCGCCTCGGCGCCGCTGGCGGCGGAGGCGACCCGGAAGCCCGAGAAGCGGAGCGAGGCGGAGAGCAGCTCGCGGATGTTCGGTTCGTCGTCGACGACCAGGAGGAAGGCCTCCCCAGGACCGCCGCCGTTCACCGCCGGGGTTCCTGCTGTGGACACAGTGCCTTGCACGGGGGTTCCGCCTCCCGGTCGGACGATGACATTCGGATCGAGGCTAGCCCGGGGAGGGTATGAGCCATCGATGAATGTTGGATTAACACCTTATCGGGCGGTTTTAGGCGGCCGGGCCCACAGGGTCCGCCTGGATGGTGTGCGCACGGCTCCGGGAGGCCCCCGGGCCGGGAGCGAACGGCCCGGGGGCGGGCGGTCCGGGGGCCGCGCGGCCCGGCCCCCCGGGGAGGTTTCGGCCGGGCCGCGCGGGGTCGTCGTCCGGGGTTGCCGGGCCGGGTTCAGCCCCCGGACGGGTTCCTGGTGCCGGCTCCGGCCCCGGGTACGGCACCGGCACCGGCGAAGCCGCCCGCCCCGAAACCGGTGGCGCCCTGGACCAGCTGGGTCGCGGCGTAGCCGCCGTCGGCGGCCGGGGTGCCGACCACGGTGACGCTCTGACCGGGCTGGAGGTCGGCGACCTTGCCCTCCTTGTTGAGCTGGACCTTGGTGGTGTCGCCCGTGGTCACCTTCACGGTGTTGCCGTTGGCGTCGGTCAGGTAGACGGTGGTGCCGTCCACGGCCTTGACGGTGCCCCGGGTGAAGCCGCCCTGACCGCCCTGACCGCCCTGACCGGCCCCCGTTCCCTGGCCGCCCTGGCCGCCCTGGCCGTTCCTGCGGTTGCCGTTGGCCCCGAAGCCGCTCGCCGCCGCCCGGGGCTGCTGCCCGCCGGAGGCGGCCGTCCGCCCGGAGCCCTCGGAGCCGTGGTCCCGCTGGTACCAGGCGCCACCGGCGAACGCGGCCGTGGCGATCACCGCCCCGGCGAGGACGAGCGTCACCCAGGGCAGCCGGCGGCGTGGCGGTGCGGCCAGCTCCGCGGAGACGTCCCGGGCGTCCGGCGGGGTGGCGAGCAGGGTGACCTGCTCGGCGGGGGTGCGCGGCTCGATCTCGTGGCTCATGGTCTGCGGTCCTTGGTCACTCGTGGCGGAGGGCGTCGATGGGGCGCAGCGAGGCGGCCCGGTTGGCGGGGTAGCTGCCGAAGAACAGACCGATGGCGACGGCGATGCCGAACGCTCCGAGCACCGACTCGGGGATCACCACCGGCTCGATGCCGACGATCCTGACGTGCGAGCCGGCGATCCCGACCAGCACCCCGAGCCCGGCGCCGATCACCGACAGCAGGGTCGCCTCGGTGAGGAACTGCCCGAGGATCACCCCGCGCGGGGCGCCGAGCGCCTTGCGGATGCCGATCTCCCTGGTCCGCTCGGTGACGGTGACCAGCATGATGTTGGTGATGCCGATGCCGCCGACCAGCAGCGAGATCGCCGCGACCGCGCCGAGCAGGACCGTGAAGGTCCTGGTGGTGGACTCGCGGGCGGTGAGCAGCGAGGCCTGGCTGCTGATCCGGAAGTCCGCCCTGCTCGGGTCGGCGATCGCGTGGGTACCGAGCAGGACGCGGGTGATCTCGGCCTGCGCCGCGGTGGTGGACTCCGCCGAACTCGCCTGCACCAGGATCTGGTTGACGGCGCCGAAGCCGGTGAACGCGTTCTGCACCGTCGGCAGCGGGGCGATCAGCACGTCGTCCGGGTCGGTGAAGCCGGAGCCGCCCTTGGCCCGGAGCACGCCGACCACGGTGAGCGGCGTTCCCCCGACGGTGACCGTCTTCCCGACCGGGTCGGCGGCGGCGAAGAGCTGCCGGGCGGTGGTCGACCCGAGCACCGCGACCTTGCGGGAGTTGAGGACGTCGTCCGGGGTGAAGTACTCGCCGTGCGCGATCCTCTGGTTGGCGGTCTCGAAGTACGCGGGGTAGGTGCCGACGATCGACCCGGGGCTGTACGAGATGTCGCCGTACAGGGCGGTGCCGGAGGCCGTCACCACGGGGGCGACGGACTTGACCGCCTGCGCGTCCGCGTCGGTCGCCAGTGCCCTGGCGTCGGCGACCGTGAGCTTCTTGGCCCCGGCGGCGGCCCGCTGCCCGCCGGAGGACGCCCCGGACGTGACGGTCAGCGCGTTGGTGCCGAGCGAGGTGATCGACTCCTTGACCGCGACCGAGGACCCGTTGCCCACGGCGAGCAGCAGGATCACCGCGGCGACGCCGATCAGCACGCCCAGCACGGTGAGGGCGGAGCGCACCTTGTTGGCGGCGAGACCGCCGACGGCGAAGCGGAGCATCTGCCAGACGATCACGCGGACACCTCCGCCCGGCGCAGGGCGGGCGGCGGCCCGTCCGCCGGGGCCTGCCGGACGTCGGCGACGACCGCGCCGTCCACCAGCCGGATCACCCGCTTGGCGTGCCGCGCGACCTCGTCCTCGTGGGTGATCAGGACGATCGTGCGGCCGGTGGCGTTGAGGCCGTCGATGATCGCGAGCACCTCGCCGGTCGAGCGGCTGTCCAGGTTGCCGGTGGGCTCGTCGGCGAGCAGCATCGCGGGTGCGGTGACCAGCGCCCGGGCCACGGCCACGCGCTGCTGCTGACCGCCGGAGAGCTCGTTGGGCCGGTGCCCGGCGCGCTCGGCCAGGCCGACCAGTGAGAGCGCCGCGAGAGCCCGGCGGCGCCGCTCGGCGGCCCGGACGCCCGCGTAGGCGAGCGGGAGCTCGACCTGGGCCAGGGCGGTGGTGCGGGGGACGAGGTTGAAGGACTGGAAGATGAAGCCGATCTTGCGGTTGCGGACCAGCGAGAGCTGCCGCTCGTCCAGGTGACCGACGTCGGTGCCGTCCAGCAGGTAGTGGCCGGAGGTGGGCACGTCGAGGCAGCCGAGGATGTTCATCAGCGTGGACTTGCCGGATCCCGAGCTGCCCATCACCGCGACGAAGTCACCCTGCTCGATGTCGAGGTCGACGCCCTGCGGCGCGCCGGTGGCCGGGTCGTCCGGGCCCCGCAGGGCGTGCACGGTCGCGTCGCCGTGGCCGTAGGACTTGGTGAGCCGGCGGATCCGGATGACCGGCGGAGCCGTGCCCGTCCGGGCCGGGAGGGTCCCGCGCGCCATCAGCGGCCACCACCCCGGCCGGTGCCCGCGCCGCCCGCAGCGCCGCCCGCCGCGCCGCCGGCTCCGGGCACACCCGCACCGGCGCCCCCCGCACCCGCACCGGCTCCGTTCCGGCCGCCCTGACCCCCGCCGGCGCCCGGGAAGGAGCCGTTGGGGAACCCGTTCGACCCGCTGGTCGAGGCCAGCTCGACCTGGTCGCCCTCGCTCAGCCCGGAGACCACCTGCACGGTGGTGTCACCCTCGACGCCCACGCCCACGGTGATCCGCTCGGTGGCGCCGTCGGGGTGGACCAGGGTGGCCGTCCGGTCGGCGCCGGTGCCGGACAGGGCCGCCGTGGGCAGCGAGAGCGCGTCGGCCGCCTCGCCGGTGACCACCGAGACGGTCGCGCTGAGACCGGTGCGCAGCTTGCTGGTGTCCCCGGTGATCCCGAGCGTCGCCGCGTACTGGACGGCGGCCGAGCCCCCGCCGCTGCCGCTCACCGGCAGCGGGCTGACCGCCAGCACGGTGGCGTTGAGCTTGGTGTCGGACTGCGCGTTCAGCGTGACGGTGGCCGCCTCGCCCTTCTTCAGCTTCAGCGAGTCCAGCTCGGAGAAGTTGGCGGTGACCTGCATCCCGGTCGGGTTGGTCAGCACGATGAAGCCGCTGGGCGCGGTGGTGCCGGAGGAGGCGGACTTGGCGGCGGTGGAGCCGCTGCCGGTCGCACCGACGGTGTCGCCGGCCTTCGCCGAGACGGAGGCGACCGTGCCGTCCACCGAGGCGGTGAGCGTCGTCCCGGCCAGGGCCGCCTGGGCGTTGGCCAGGTTGGTCCGGGCGGTGGCGAGCTGCTGCTCGGCCTGGGCGACCGCCGCCCCGTCGACCTTGGTGGTGCTGATCGTCGTGGTCTGCGGCTCCGGCACGGCGGCCTGCGGCGCCTGGACGGCGGCCTGCGCGGACGGACTGGCCTGCGCGGACGGGTCGGCCTGCGGGGCGGACGCGCTGCTCCCGCCCGCCCCTCGGCCGCCCGCTCCGCCGCCCGCCGCTCCGCCGCCCGCCGAACCCGCGGACGAACCGGACCCCGCGGCCGCGGCCTTCGCCGGCAACTGCTGGACGGTCGTCGTGGTGACGCCCGCCCGGGCCTTGGTCAGGTTGGCGTCGGCCGTGGTCAGCGCCGACTGCGCGGCGTCCACCTGCTGCTGGGCCGCGGTGGTGTCGACCGTCGCCAGCACCTGGCCCTTGGTCACCGTGTCGCCGACCGCGACGCTGACGGCGGTGAGCCGGCCACCGGTGGCGAAGTCCTGGGCCGCGTCGGTCGGCGACGCCAGGGTGCCGGTTCCGGACACCGTGGCCAGGACGGTGCCCCTGGTCACGGTCGCCGTGCGGGCCGGGGCCTTGGCGGTCTGCCGGGCGGAGCCGTCGTCCAGCGTGGTGTACGCCAGGGCGGCCGCACCGAGCAGGGCCACGCCGAGCGCGGAGTTGACGAGGACGGCACCTCGCCGTCGCGGGAACACCTTCATGGCGGACAGCTTCCCGGGGCGCTCTTGGGTCGTCCTGTACGCCGGCTGGGAGAACGCTGACCGGCCGAACCGGGGCAATCCCGCACGGCCCACCCGGCCCGGGCACCCGGCTTGGCCGCCGTCGCACCGGCCGTTGACCGATCTCCCAGCGGCCTCCCAGCCATCCACAGCCTCTCCCGATCCTCCCGGGGGTCCTCCCGAGGTCCTCCCGGGGTCCTCCCGGGGTCCTCCCGGCCGACGCGGCGCGCCGGGAGGGCGGAGCGGGACCGGAACGGGAGGAGCCGGGTCCGGCAGCTGCTGCCGGACCCGGCTCCCGGGACCACCGTCGCGGACCGGACGGTCAGAGCTCCTTGCGGAACGCCTCCGCCACCGCGAGGAAGATCGAGTTGCCCTCGACCTCGCCGATCGAGATCCGCACGCCCTCCGGGAACGGCCGGACGATCACGCCGGCCTCGGCGCACGCGGCCGCGAAGTCCTGCGAGCGCTCACCGAGCGCCAGCCAGACGAAGTTGGCCTGCGAGTCCGGGATCTCCCAGCCCTGGGCGCGCAGCCCGGCGACCACCCGGTTCCGCTCCTCGACCAGCGCGTCCACCCGGACCATCAGGGCGTCCTCGGCGCGCAGCGAGGCGACGGCCGCGTCCTGGGAGAGCTGGGTGACGCCGAACGGCACCGCGGTCTTGCGCAGCGCGTTGGCGACCGGCTCGTGCGCGATGGCGAAGCCGACCCGCAGGCCGGCCAGGCCGTACGCCTTGGAGAAGGTGCGCAGCACGCAGACGTTGGGGCGGTCCCGGTAGAGGTCGATGCCGTTGGGCACCTCGGGGTCGCGGATGAACTCGATGTACGCCTCGTCGATGACGATCAGTATCTCGGCCGGGACCGCGTCCAGGAAGCGCTCCAGCTCGGCGCGGTGGATCACGTTGCCGGTCGGGTTGTTCGGGTTGCAGACGAAGATCAGCCGGGTCCGCTCGGTGACGGCGGCGAGCATCGCGTCGAGGTCGTGGTCACCGCCCTCGGTCAGCGGCACCGGCACCGGGGTCGCGCCGGCGACCTGGGTGATGATCGGGTAGGCCTCGAAGGAGCGCCAGGCGAACATCACCTCGTCGCCGGGGCCGGCGGTCGAGAGGATCAGCGACTGGGCGACGCCGACCGAGCCGGTGCCGGTGGCGATGTGCTCGGCCGGGACGCCGAAGTGCTTCGCCAGCTCGGCGGTCAGCTCGGTGACGGCCATGTCCGGGTACCGGTTGAGCTTGCCGGCGGCGGTGACCGCGGCCTCCAGCACGCCGGGCAGCGGCTCGTACGGGTTCTCGTTGGAGGACAGCTTGTAGGCGTCGGCACCGGCGGGCTTGCCGGGCTTGTAGGTGGGGATGCCGTCCAGGGTCGGCCTGAGGCGGGGGCCCTGTGCTGCGGTCACGGTCGTTCTCCTTCGTTGTATCCGCTGCGTTCGCCCGCCACGGTCGGGATCGCCGCCGTGCCCGGGAAGTCGGAACGCACCCGGTCCACCCCGGTCGGGTGCCTTGAACGATACCGACAGCGCTCACCCGTAGGAGTGAGATGCCCGGTCGGGTTACCGGCGCAGATCAGCCATTCTGTCGGGTTCCTATGGCACATGTCAGAGGTAAGACGGCTGGTTTCGTGCGGGTATCGAAGGGGCGCGCACCGGCTCACTCGTGGAGAAACGTATCTCCGAGGGCTCCCGATGCGCCGGTCACAGACCCTTGTCAGGAGCCATACGATCGGTCCGCCATGACAGCAGCAGCCAACCAGAGCGGTCGGCGGCCCACCACCTCACGGCGTCTTGAGCGGGCCGGCATCCGGGATGTGGCAGCAGCCGCCGGAGTGTCGATCACCACCGTCTCCGACGCGCTGAACGGGAAGGGCCGCCTGCCCGACGAGACCAGAAGCCGGGTGCGCGAAGTCGCCGAGCGCCTCGGCTACCGCCCCTCGGCGGCCGCCCGAACCCTGCGCACCGGACGGTCCGGCCTGATCGGGCTGACCGTCACCACCTACGGCGAAGAGCCGTTCACCTTCACCGAATTCGCCTACTTCGCCGAGATGGCCCGGGCCGCCACCAGCGCGGCCCTCGGCCGTGGCTACGCGCTGGTGGTGCTGCCCGCGTCCTCCCGGCACGACGTCTGGGGCAACATCGCGCTCGACGGCACCGTGGTGATCGACCCGCCGGACCAGGACCCGCTGGTCAGCGAGCTGTACCGGTCCGGCGTCCCGGTGGTCAGCGACGGCAAGCCCGGCAACTGCCCGGTCACCGCCTGGGTCGACAACGACCACGAGGCCGCCGTGCTCGGCATCCTCGACCACCTCTCCGAGGCCGGCGCCCGCCGGATCGGCCTGCTCACCGGCACCAGCACCGACACCTACACCCGGCTCTCCACCGAGGCCTACCTCGGCTGGTGCGCCAAGGTCGGCCAGGAGCCGGTCTACGAGACCTACCCCGCGCACGACCCGGCCGCCGGCGCCGTCGCCGCCGACCGGCTGCTCGCCCGCCCCGACCGACCCGACGCCGTCTACGGCCTCTTCGACCCCAACGGCACCGACCTGCTCGCCGCGGCCCGCCGGTACGGCCTGCGGGTGCCGGACGACCTGCTCCTGGTCTGCTGCAGCGAGAGCGACGTCTACGCCACCACCGAGCCGCCGATCACCACGCTCTCGCTCAAGCCGCGCCGGATCGGCACCACCGTGGTGAACCTGCTCATCGACGCCATCGAAGGAGTGGACTCCGGCACCGGCGTCGACATCGCCCGGCTCTTCCCGCCCCGTTTCCGCACCGCCGGCACCGGCCCGCCGCCCGGCACCCTGATGCCCACCGAGCTCATCGTCCGCGCCTCCTCGCAACGACGGAGCCCGCGCACCACGGTCAGCCCGCCCCGCTTGCCGGGCGAGGTGTGACCCCGGGACGGCGCCCCCTCGGGGTCGCGGTCTAGACCATGCCCAGTCGGGACAAAACGGACCTGACGGACCGCCCGGCTGACGCTCCGGAGGATTGGATACCCACCAGGTGACGACGCCGGGAGAGTGGTCTTCCTATGATGGGCGAATGACACCCGAGGACCGCTTCCCCGGGCCTGAACACCCGGACTCAGGCCCCCGCCACCAGCCGGACCTCGACGTGCTGCCATACGGCACCTATTACGAACCAGAGCCCGCCAGCGGCTACTCCGAGGCCCCGTACGAGGCCGAGACGTACAGCGGCTACGGCGGCGCCCGCTACCTCGAACAGCACTGGCCGGTCCCCGGGACCGAGCACGGCCACGGGGCCGGGGACGGCCACGGGGGGCACGGCGGGCACCAGGGCTACGAGCCACCGGCCCTGTCCGACCACCCCGCGACCGCCCACGGCGGCAACGGCGGCCACCAGGGCCACCCCGAGCAGCAGGAACGGCAGAGCGACGACCCGCCGACCATCGAACTCGGCCCCCCGCTCGCCGAACCCGGCCTGCCCTACCACCCCTACCCGGCCCCCGGCCCCGGCGAGCCGCCCGGCCCGCTCTACGTCGTCGGCGACGTCCACGGCTACCTCGACGAACTCCTCGCCGCCCTGCGCCACCAGGGACTGGTCGACGCCGACGGCCACTGGTCCGCCGGACGCTCCCGGATCTGGTTCCTCGGCGACTTCACCGACCGCGGTCCGGACGGCATCGGCGTCATCGACCTCGTCATGCAGCTCGCCGCCGAGGCCGCCGCCGCCGGCGGCTACTGCCGCGCGCTGATGGGCAATCACGAGCTGCTCTTCCTCGGCGCGGCCAGGTACGGCGACGAGCCCGTCCAGTCCACCGCCGGCACCGCCTCCTTCCTCGCCGCCTGGCGGCTCAACGGCGGCCAGCAGCACGACCTGGAACGGCTGGAGACGCACCACATCAGCTGGCTCTCCCGGCTGCCCGCGATCGCGCTGGAGGACGACCACCTGCTGCTGCACTCCGACACCACCGCGTACCTGGAGTACGGCGAGTCCATCGCCGAGGTCAACGACGCCGTCCACGACCTGCTCGCCGACGAGGGCGTCGACGAGTGGTGGGACTGCTTCCGGCGGTTCACCAAGCGGTTCGCCTTCCGCGGCGACGCCGGCCCGACGGCCGTCCGCGAGCTGCTGGCCTCCTACGGCGGCGCGCGCGTCGTGCACGGGCACAGCCCGATCCCGTACCTCACCGGCGCGGTCCACTCGGACGACGGCATGCCGCCGCACATCCCCGGCCCGTACGTCTACGCGGACGACCTCGCCGTCGCCATGGACGGCGGCGTCACCATGGACGGCCGCCTGCTCGTCGCACGGCTGCCCATCTGACGTCCGGCCGGGCACCCGGCAGCAGGGACCGGACCGTTCACGGTCCGGTCCCTGCCGTTTGACGCGGCGTCAACCGAACAGGCGTTCCCGGCGCCCGGGCGGTCGCGCCCGCGCGGCCGGGGCGCGAAATTCCGGAAAGCCACTGTCGATCCGGCCCCACCCGCCCCTACCATCAGGGACACACCACACCCGGCCGCCCGTGTGGCGGCCCGTCTCCCGTGCCCCGCCCCCACGCCCACGAGGCGGAGCGAACGGGGTTCTGCATGAACGGGGTCCCCATGAACGACGCCCCGCACCTGCTCGCCGAGGACCGCCCGGACTTCGAGCGCCTCCTGGACGAAGCACTGCGCGACGACACCGTCCTCACCGTCCTCCGCGCGCCCGGCGCGCCCACCACCGACCGACTGCGCGACCGCGCGCTGCACGACGCCGACACCGCCGCCGCACCCGCGGCCACCGAGTACGAGCACTACCTGCGGCTGCGCGAGAACCTGCGCAGCACACCGCCCCCCGACGGGCCGGTCGGCCCGTCCGGCGAAGCCACCGCGCCCGGCCTGCTCGCCCAGCTGAGCTCGTCCGACGGCGGTGCCGGACTCCTCCCGGTGCTCACCGTGCTCACCCCGATCCTCGCCTGGGCCGCCGCGCTGGTGCTGCTCCTGCTCGGCTACGGCCTCCGGGCCGCCGACCCGGACCTCGCCCTGGGCCGCTCCCTGCTCACCGCGGGGTGGCTGGCGCTCGCCACCGGGGTGGCCGCGATGGCCGTGGGCATCGTCGGACTGATCCTCACCGCCCTGCGGGACGGCTCCGCCGCACCCGTCCCGGCCGGCGCCGACCCTGACCTCGCCGCCGAACTCGCCGACGCCCGGCGCGACTGGCAGCGCGCGCTGCGCGAACGGGCCCTGCCCTCGTACCTGGCCGCCGCCGCCCGGGCCGGCGGGCCGGACGGCGCCCCCGGAGGCAACGGGCTCACCTCGCGCGCCCTCACCGGCCCCGACGACGTCTGAGGTCCGCCGGCGCCCGGGGCGGCGTCCGTCCGGGGTCCGGTCCGGCCGGCCCGGTGCGGCCCGGTGCGGTGCGGCCCTCCCCGGCCGGCCCGACCGGAGGAGGGCCCGCGACGGACCTCCCCCGGCGGGGGGAGACGGTCCGCCCGCCGCGACGACGCCTCCGGCCACCCCTCGCTGGAATCGTCGGAACCGGCCGGTCCACCGGGCCACCCGGGCCGCCGGAGCCACCCGGTCAGTCACCCGGTCAGTCACCCGCTGCCGCGGCGTCCGCCGCCGCCCGGACGAACTCCCGCACCCGCGCCGTGGTGTTGCCCTCCGACCAGACCGGCCCGCGTTCGATCGGCGGCGCGTCGTGGATCGGCACGTAGGCGAGATCCGGGCGCGGGTAGTACCGCCGGGAGTGCTCGCCGACCGGCAGCACGCCCCGGCCGAGGGCGACCAGGGTGAGCATCTCGGAGAAGGTCCCGCCGGCCGGCCCCTTCGGCACCGGCCGCCCCGACGGCGTGCGGTCCGGCGTGCGGTCCCGCTTGAACGCCACCGAGGTCACCGCCGGGTACTGCACCACCGGGTGGTCCGCGAGGACCTCCAGCGACACCGACTCCCGCTCCGCCAGCGGGTGGCCGGCCGCCACGGCCAGCACCCGGCGCTCGGTCATCAGCACCGGCCCGCAGGCCATCCCGTCGAACGGGTAGGACGCGATCAGGACGTCCACGGAGCCGTCCAGCAGGCTGGACCGGGTGTTCGCCAGCTGGGCCTCGCGGACGTCCACCCGGCAGTCCGGGTGCCGCTCGGCGAACAGCGCCACCGCCTTCAGCAGCACCGGCGCCGTCCCCTCCCCGAGGAAGGCGACCCGCAGCTCGCCGGTGACGCCCCGGTTCGCGTCCACCGCCCGCCGGACCGCCTCGTCCATCCCCGCCACCAGCGGCGCCAGGTCGTCCGCGAGCCGCCGCCCCACCGGCGTGATCCGCACCGTCCGGCTGGTCCGCTCGAACAGCGGCCCGCCGACCCGCCGTTCGAGCTGCCGCACCACCTGGCTGACCCGCCCCGTGGTGAGCAGCAACCGCTCCGCCGTCCGCCCGAAGTGCAGTTCCTCGGCGAGCGTCAGGAAGATCTCGACCTCCAACCGTTCCAGCACCGGCCCCGCCCCTCCCCGGCGTTTAGCCCGGCTCAACGATCCTTGGCCGATCCCGCCTTGATGGCGACGGCCGCCCGGCGGATCGTAGAGGACACGAACCGCCACCGCCTCTCCCCGACTGGAGCCACCGTGACCGCCCTCCGCGTCAAGGCCTTCGACCACCTCGTGCTCAACGTCCGCGACATCGAGCGCTCGCTGGAGTTCTACGGCGGGCTGCTCGGCCTGGCGCCCGTCCGCGTCGACGAGTGGCGGGCCGGCGAGGCCCCCTTCCCGTCGATCCGGATCACCCCCGAGACCATCATCGACCTGATCAGCCGCCCCCGGGGCGAGTCCAACGTCGACCACATCTGCCTGACCGTCGAACCGCTGGACTGGCAGGAGGTCATCGACGCCGGCACCTTCACCGTCCTCGAAGGCCCCGTCCCCCGCTACGGCGCACGCGGCACCGCGACGTCCGTGTACGTGCAGGACCCGGACGGCAACACCGTCGAACTCCGCTGGTACCCCGAGGACGCCGCCTGACCCCGACCTGACCCCGCCCGTCGGCGGGGGCGCCCGGAACGGGCCGAGGGCGCGGCGGCCCGGGGGCCCGGCGCGCTCGATTCGAGCCCCGGGGGATCCCGCGCACCGGCGCCGCCCGTCCCCGGCGGGGGGTCGCGCTCCGCTGCGCGGCCTCCGTCAGCCGGTGCAGCGGGGTCCGCACCGGCAGGTCGTCACGGATCTCACCGACCCGGTGCCGCTCCTCGGGCACGCGTGGCAACTCCGGCGCCGCCCGCTCGCGTTCCTGCGATCGCTCCCACGACACGGCGACCTCGTCGAGATCGGACTCGGGCCGCGCAGAGCCTGTGCGGTGTGCCACCCGGACCTGGTGCGGCAGGTGCTCACCGACGCGAGGACCTTCGACAAGGGCGGGCCGGTCGACGACAAGCTCCGGCAGCTGCTGGGGAGCGGCCTGGGCACCAACGCCCGTGAACCACACCGCAGGCAGCGCCGGTCGGGACCGGTGTCCCGGTCCGCGAGGTCAGGCGAGGGCGGTGGCCAGGAGGGTGAAGGCGGCGACGATGACGGCGACGCGGGCGTAGTGGAAGCGGTCCCAGCGGTCGCTCTGCTCCCTCCAGTCCGCGGGCCGGTTCTCGGGGGTCCACGTCTTGCTCCGGTTGTTGATCGGGACGAGCAGCAGGACCGACATGAGCACGCTGATGACCAGCAGTGCGGCGGCGGTCACGACGAGGCCGACGCCCGGGCGGTGCCATCCGGCTACGGCCCACACGGCGCTCAGGGCGAGGGAGGTGAAGTACCAGACCGGCATCAGGGCGCCGAGCATCCGGCCACCGTGGGCGCGGCCGAGCTGGTAGCTCTCCTCGGGCAGTGCGCCGAGGATCCGGTTGACGACGAAGGCGACGGAGAACTCCACCCCCACCATCACTCCGACAACCACGATGGTGACGACCTTGAGTGCGTCGAGCATGATGACCCCTCCTGGGATCTAGCGCCGCTAGGTGATGAGAGCAACGCTAGTACTACTGCCGCTCACTTGTCTAGCGGTGCTAGAATCAGGTCATGTCGGTACAGGAACGCAAGGAACGCGAACGGGCGGCCCGCGAGCACCTCATCGTGGCAACGGCCCGCGAAATCGCCGAGCAACAGGGCTGGGACGCGGTCACCACCCGCCGGCTCGCCGAGCGCATCGAGTACAGCCAGCCCGTCCTCTACAGCCACTTCCGCGGCAAGCGCGAGATCATCGGGGCCGTCGCCCTGGAGGGTGCCGCCGAGATGGCCGCGGCGCTGCGGGCCGCGACCTCGGCCGCCGACGGCCCCCGCACCCGGGTCACCGCTCTCGCCCGCACCTACCTCGACTTCGCCGAACGCCACCCGGCGGTCTACGACGCCATGTTCCAGCTCGACGGCGGTCTGGCCTTCGCGGCCGAGGACACCCCGGCGCCGCTGAAGGACGCCTTCGCCGCCCTGCTGGAGAGCCTCGGCGAGGTCGCCGGGGAGGGCGTCCACCCGGGGCTGTTCACCGAGGTGTTCTGGGCGGCCCTGCACGGGCTGGCCACCCTGACCCGGGCGGGACGGCTGCCGCCGGCCGAAGCCGAGCAGAGGGTGGAGCTGTTGGTGGACCGACTCGCCGTGATCTGACACCCCGGTCGGACGGACGGGCAGCCGCAGGCCCTCCCGGCTGCCCGTCTACGAGTCCCCGCCCCGACACGACCCCGACACGACCCCGAACCCGAACCCGAATCCGCCCGCGGTCAACGTTCGCCGCGACCCGTCAAGCCCCCGGCGAAACGGGTCAGCGGCACCCGAACCACACGGCTGCCGTCCGGGCCGACGCCCCGTTGCACGGCAGTGACGGCCGTCTCTTGGTAAGCAAACGATTCTCCTGAGAAGATCCTCCCGTCGCAGCCGCCGGACCCGCAGGGAGAGCGGCGGACCGACCTTCAGCACGCACCCGCGTTCGGTTCTTCCCGGGGGGAATCCGCTCATGTCCGCACGCCCGCTCACCCGCCGTTCCCGCCTGCTCGCCACCGCCACGCTGGTGGTCGCCGCCGGCACCTCCGCGCTCGCCCCGGCGACGGCCTTCGCCGACACCCCGGCGCCCTCCGCCTCCGCCACCGCCGCCGCCTCGGACACCCCCGCCCCGAGCACCGCCCAGCCCCTGACGGCCACCCTGGAGCCGGCCGCGGGACAGGCGCCGCTGACCCGCGGCGGCGTCGGCGCGACCCTGACGATGACCGTCACCAACAACTCCGACCAGGAGCGCCCGTTCCACCCGGCGGTGACCGTCACACCGGTGGGCGCCGCCCCGACCGGATGGAACTGGATCGACTTCAGCGCCAAGGCGATCTCCGCGCCGGCCACCTACGGCCTGACCAGCTTCAACGGGAGCAACTTCTCCGGCCACGTCCTGCCCGAGAACCGGATGTCCCACGTGCCCTTCACGGTGCCGGCCCGCACGACCTACAGCTGGGCGGTCTCCTTCACCCTGAGGGCCGCCCTCCCGGCGGACGACACCGCCGTGAAGGTCGCGCTGGTGAACGACCTCGGCAACAGCACCGCCGTCGAGCCGGTGACCCTGCCGGTCGCCTCCCCCACCGGCGCCCTCGTCCAGAAGTTCACGAACAACCTGGGCACCGTCTCGTACAAGAAGCCCTTCGAGACCGACCTCGACCTGACCAACAACGGCGCGGCCATCGGCGCCGCGATCAATCCGACGCTCCGCTTCAGTGACGGTTCCCGCCCGATCTCCGCCGTCCTCAAGCTGGAGGTGTCCCAGGGCGGTGCGTGGGTCACCGTCCCGGGCTCGGACAACGTCTGGAAGCTGCCGCCGGTGACCGGCGGCCTCGGCAAGGGCACGAGCCACCGCTACAAGGTACGGCTGTCGCTCACCGGCTACACCGGGCAGTGGTCCGGCGTCTCCGGCTCGCTCAGCCTCGACCCGGACACCGACCAAGGCCCGGTCGACACCATCCTGAAGGCGTCGGTGACGCTGGACGGCAACGGTGCCCCGTCCATCTCGCCCTCGGCCTCGCCCTCCACCGCGACGGCCAAGCCCAGCCCGACCGCGACGACCGCCGCCCCGACGACCTCCACCACCCGGCCCAGCCCGACCGCGACGACCAGGACGCCCGACGCCCAGGTCGTCCCGGCGGCCGCCAACACCCCCTCGGCCCCGGCCGCCGCCAACACCACCGCCCCGGCCGGCACCAACCTCGCCGCCACCGGGGCCGGCAACTCCGGCGCCCTGTTCGGCGCGGGCGCGGCCCTGGTGCTGCTCGGCGCCGGCGCGGTCCTCTACGCGAAGCGCCGCCGCACCGCGTCCCAGGGCTGACCCGGCCCCGGTGCCCCGGCGCCCGCCGCCGGGGCACCGGCCCGCCGGCTCGGCCGCAGTGCTGGGAAGCCCCCTCCACCTCCCAGCACCGCTGTCGGTCTGCGCGCGAGCTCGACCCCACTCCCGCCCGATGCCGACGGCGGAGCCCGTCAGTCGGCCAGCGGGAGGTAGACGCGGTTGCCCTGGGCGGCGAACTCGGCGGACTTCTCGGCCATGCCGGCGACCGCGTCGGCGCCGTAGCCGGCGTTGACGGCCGTGGAGCCGTCGCCGTGCTGGTCGCGGATCTGCTGGGAGATCTTCATCGAGCAGAACTTCGGCCCGCACATGGAGCAGAAGTGGGCCGTCTTGGCGGGCTCGGCCGGGAGGGTCTCGTCGTGGAACTCGCGGGCCGTCTCCGGGTCGAGGGCCAGGTTGAACTGGTCCTCCCAGCGGAACTCGAAGCGGGCGTCGGAGAGGGCGTCGTCCCAGTCCTGGGCGCCCGGGTGGCCCTTGGCGAGGTCGGCGGCGTGGGCGGCGATCTTGTAGGTGATGACGCCGGTCTTCACGTCGTCCCGGTTCGGCAGGCCCAGGTGTTCCTTGGGCGTGACGTAGCAGAGCATCGCGGTGCCCCACCAGGCGATCATCGCCGCACCGATGCCGGAGGTGATGTGGTCGTAGCCGGGCGCGACGTCCGTGGTGAGCGGGCCGAGGGTGTAGAACGGGGCCTCGTCGCAGATCTCCTTCTGGAGATCCATGTTCTCCTTGATCTTGTTCATCGGGACGTGGCCCGGACCCTCGATCATCACCTGGACGTCCCTGGCGCGGGCGATCCGGCCCAGCTCGCCCAGCGTCTCCAGCTCGGCGAACTGCGCCTCGTCGTTGGCGTCGGCGATCGAACCGGGGCGCAGGCCGTCACCGAGCGAGAAGGTGACGTCGTAGCGCGCGAGGATGTCGCAGAGCTCCGCGAAGTTGGTGTAGAGGAAGTTCTCCTGATGGTGCGCCAGGCACCAGGCGGCCATGATCGATCCGCCGCGCGAGACGATGCCGGTCTTGCGGCGGGCCGTCAGCGGAACGTACCGCAGCAGCACGCCCGCGTGGACGGTCATGTAGTCGACGCCCTGCTCGCACTGCTCGATGACGGTGTCGCGGTAGACGTCCCAGCTGAGCTCCTCCGCCCGGCCGTCGACCTTCTCCAGCGCCTGGTAGAGCGGCACGGTCCCGATCGGCACGGGGGAGTTGCGCAGGATCCACTCGCGGGTGGTGTGGATGTTGCGGCCGGTGGAGAGGTCCATGACGGTGTCGGCGCCCCAGCGGGTGGCCCAGGTCATCTTCTCCACCTCCTCCTCGATCGAGGAGGTGACGGCGGAGTTGCCGATGTTCGCGTTGATCTTCACCAGGAAGTTGGTGCCGATGACGGCCGGCTCCACCTCGGGGTGGTTCACGTTGACCGGGATGACGGCGCGCCCGCGGGCGACCTCGTCGCGCACGAACTCGGCCTCCAGGCCCTCGCGCAGGGCGACGAACTCCATCTCGGGCGTCACGACGCCGCGCTTGGCGTAGGCCAGCTGGGTGACGGCCTCACCGCTCCGTCCGCGCAGCGGGCGGCGCGGACGGCCGGGGAAGACCGCGTCGAGGTTGCGCAGGTTTCCGCCGCGCGGCGAGGTGTGCTTGATGCCGTCGTCCTCGGGGCGCGCCTCGCGCCCGTCGTACTCCTCGACGTCGCCGCGCTGACGGATCCAGGAGTCGCGCAGGGCCGGCAGACCGCGCCGCACGTCGGGTTCGTAGGCCGGATCGGTGTACGGCCCGGAGGTGTCGTACAGCGGGACGGTCTTCCCGTTGGTGAGCACGACCTCGCGGTACGGAACGCGCAGGTCGGGGCGGGACCCGTCGCGGTAGGCCTTGCGCCAGGCCGGGGTCGGGTAGCCGGTACCCGCGCTGGAGACGGCGGAGTTCCGGGCAGACTGCGGCTGTGCGTCGAACGTGGTCATCAGACCTTCTACTCCCTACGCCGGCATTACCCGGTCAGGTTCCTGCGGTCGACGCAGCGGTCGGCACGTCGGACGACGTTCCGGTCAGCGCCCTCTCAGCCCGGTGCTCCGAGCTCCCGTGTCCGCAGGCCGTGTTGCCTGCGCATGACGTCCAACACCGTAGCGAGCGGAACGCCGGAGGTCCAGAGGGGGTCGGAACGGCCGGACGACGGGTGTCGAATCCGGCAAACCGGACGGTCGCGGCCGAGCGGACCGGCAATCGGGCCCCGGCCGGGCAGACTGGCAGTCGCGGGGTCGACGGCGGGGACGACGAGAGGGAGGCCGGCGTGGTCGGAAGCACGGGGCGGGTCACCGGGACGGTTGGCACGGGGCTGGTCGGCGAGGTGATGGTGCACGTCCCGGAGCGGCAGGGCGCCGAGGCGTTCCTCGCCTACCTCGCCGTGCCGGGGGACCGACTGCCGGTCGGCACACCGGTGTTGGTGATCGAGTACCAGCCGCCACGCACCGTGTACGTAGCGCCCATAGGCCCGTGACGACCTTGTGACAGGGCGTCATGTCACTTCCCTTTCCATCGGTTTGGCTCCGGCGGAGAATCCGATTCGGCGCATCTCCTGCGCCGGAAGGGGGAGTTGAACCATGGTGTACCTCATCCCCGGAGCGGTGGTCGCGACACTGCTCCTCGGAATCACACTCTTCAAACTCATGTGGCGGGTGGCCGAGCCGAACGAGGCTCTGATCATCTCCGGCTCCCGGCACCGGACCGAGGGGGTCGGCGACGGGCTGGGATTCCGGATCGTCACCGGCCGGGGGACCCTCGTCACCCCCGGCCTGCAGGGCGTCCGGCGGCTCTCGCTGGACCTCAACGAGGCCGAACTGAACGTCGAGTGCGTCACCACGCAGGGCATCCCGGTCCGGGTGAAGGGCGTGGTGATCTTCAAGGTCGGCGACGACGACGTCTCGATCGCCAACGCCGCCCGCCGTTTCCTCGACCAGCAGAAGCTGATCAGCCAGCGCGTCCACAACGTCTTCGCCGGACACCTGCGGTCGATCGTCGGCGGGCTCACCGTCGAGGACATGATCCGCGACCGCGAGCGGCTCACCGGGGAGACCAGGGCCGCCTCGGGGCTGGAGATGGAGAAGCTCGGGCTGATCATCGACACCCTGCAGATCCAGGAGATCATCGACCCGACCGGCTACATCAAGAACCTCGCCATCCCGCACGCCGCAGCCGTCCAGCGGGACGCCCGGATCGCGCAGGCGCACGCCGACCGGCTGGCCACCGAGGCCGAGCAGGAGGCGGCCGCCCGCAAGGCCGAGGCGACCCGCAACAGCGAGATCCAGCAGGCCTCCTACCAGGCCGAACGGGACACCGCCAACGCCAGGGCCCGGCAGGCCGGCCCGCTCGCCGACGCCGGCGCCCGGCAGCAGGTGGTGGTCCAGGAGACCCGGGTCGCCGAGCTGGAGGCCCAGCGGAAGGAGCAGCAGCTCCAGATCGACGTCCGCAAACCGGCCGACGCCCGGGCGTACGACACCCGGACCACGGCGGACGCCGACCGTGACGCCCGGATCTCCGCCGCCCAGGCCCAGGCCCAGGAGACCGAGCTGAAGGCGGCGGCCGAGGCCGGCCGGGTCCGCATCGCGGCCCAGGCCGAGGCGGAGGCCACCAAGCTGCGAGGCCTGGCCGCCGCCGAGGCCACCAGGGCCACCGGCGAGGCGGAGGCGGCGTCCGCCGAGGCACGCGGTCTGGCGGACGCGCAGGCCGTCCGGGCTCTCGGTCTCGCCAAGGCCGAGGGCCTCAAGGCCCGTGCCGACGCGCTGGCCGAGAACCAGGAAGCTCTGGTCGCACAGGAGTTGGCGGAGAAGTGGCCGGACATCGTGCTGGCCGCCGCCGAGTCGTTCGGCCACGTCGAGCACATGGTGCTGCTCAACGGCGCCGACGGAATGGGCGAGCTGTTCGCCAAGGCGCTCACCATGGGCGGCACCGGACTCGGCCTGGCCCGCCAGCTGCTGACCACCATCGGGCCGGAGGCCGCACCGGCCGCGGCACCCACCGCGGCACCGGCTGCGGCCGTCCAGCAGATTCCGGTCGACCGCACGCCGGCGGACCGGGTGCCCGCGGACCGGACCACGGAGGAGTGACGTGATTGGGTAGCCGCCCGCGCCCACCTGAGTACGGGTACTCAGGTGGGCGCGGGTGCGTCCGCCGGACGATGGGGACATGCACCCTGCAGCCACCGCGCGGATCGGCATCACCGCCGTCGGAGCCCACCTGCCCGCCCGCCGCCTGACCTCCCAGCAGCTCCAGGACGAGGTCACCGCCGGCGGCCGACTCCGCCTGCCGGAGCGGACGTTCGAGAAGGCCACCGGCATCGTCACCCGGCACTTCGCGGCCGAGGGCGAGTACGCCTCCACGCTGGCCGTGGGCGCCGCCCGGCGCGCCCTCGCCGCCCGCGGACTGGACCCGCTCGACCTCGACCTGCTGCTGTACGCATCGGCCACCCGGGACGTCTGCGAGCCCGCCACGGCCCACCTCGTCCAGGCCGAACTCGGCTCCCGCGCACACGCGCTGGACGTCAGCAACGCCTGCAACAGCTTCCTCAACGGCATCGACCTGGCCCGCGCGATGATCCTCGCCGGCCGGGCCCGGCGCGCCCTGGTGGTCACCGGCGAGACGCCGAGCCGGGCCATGCGGCGCGACCCGGAGGGCCTCGCCGACTTCCGCGACGGGTTCGCCGGCTACACCTTCGGCGACGCCGGCGCCGCCGTCGTGGTCGAGGCGGTGGAACGCGGCGGCATCCTCGACATCGAGACCGAGACCGCCTCCGAACACTGGGAGGTCGGCGGGATCCCGGGCGGCGGCTCGCGGCACCCGCGCGGCGACGAGTACAGCTACTTCCGGGGCGGCGGCAAGGAGTTGCGCGGCGTCTTCGAGAAGATCGGCGGGGACATCCTGACCCGGGTGGCCGCCCGCACCGGCCTCGGCTGGGACGACTACGCCCGGGTGCTGGTGCACCAGGTGACCGTCCCCTACCTGGAGCGGTTCGTCGAGCTCACCGGGGTGCCGGCGGAGAAGCTGGTGGTCACCGTGCCCGAGCTGGGCAACGTCGCCAGCGCCACGCTCGGCATCCAACTCGACCGAATAAGAGACGAGTTGAATCCCGGAGACAAGGTGCTCCTGCTCGGCCTGGGCGGCGGCGTCAGCCTGATGACGATGGTCTGGGAGGCGTCGTGAGCACCCCGGCGACCCCCCGGACGGACGGCCACCGGCTCTGGGTCGTCGTCCCCGCCTACCAGGAGGAGGCCCGGATCACCGGCACCCTGGACGCCCTCGCCGCCCAACGGGACCGGGAGTTCACCCTGCTGGTCGCCGACAACGGCTCGACCGACGGCACGGTGGCCGCCGTCCGCGCCTTCGCCGCCCGGGCGCCCTTCCCCGTCGAGGTACTGGTCGAGCCGGAGAAGGGCGTCGGCTCCGCGGTCGACACCGCCTTCCGGCACGCCATCGCGCACGGCGCGACGCTGCTCGCCCGCACCGACGCCGACTGCCTGCCCGAGCCCGGCTGGAGCGCCGCCGCCCGGGCCGGGATGTGCGCCGGGGGCGGACTGGTCTGCGGCCGGGTCACCGCCCGCCGCGACGAGCACGGGCCGACCGGGCGGGCCGTCTTCCTGCTCCTGGTCGCGCTGGGCGCGTTCTTCGGCCGGATCCGGCCCGCGCACCGGCGCCGCCACGGCTACCTCACCCCGTACCGGATGCACGCCGGCAACAACATGGCGATCACCGCCGAGCTGTACCAGGCCGTCGGCGGCATGCCGCGCCGGCCCTCGCCCACCGACCGCACGTTCATCAACCGGGTCCGCCGGCACAGCACGGCGATCGTGCGCCGCCGGGACATGGTGGTGCAGAACTCCACCCGGCGGATCCGCGCCTACGGGGTGGTCGGCACGGCGCGCTGGTACCTGGAGCGCGGCGCCGGACCACGCTCCGTCGACGTCCGCTGAGCACGGCGGACCCCGGCAACCCTCCCGGTACCGGCGCCGCCCCACCCCTCGCCGCCCGGCCCTCCGCGCCGACCCGGGTCCCTGTCCCGAGCCCCTGGCCCGGCCCCTGATCCTGACCCTGATCCTGCCCCTGACCCAGCACCCGCCAGACTCCCTCGCCGAGGACACCCGATGCTCGACCGGCTCGCCCACGCGCTGCGCACCGTCCACCCCGACCGCCCGGCCGTCCTGCGGCACACCCGGCTCGGCACCACCCGGGTCCGGATCCGTCGCGGCGAACTCGCCGACCTCGCCGACACCTACGCCACCGCCCTGCACGCACGCGGCCTCACCGAAGGCACCACCCTCGGCGTCGCCGTCCGCCCCGGCCCCCGGGCCCTCGCCGTCATGCTCGCCGCGCACCGGCTCGGTCTGCGGATCGCCGTCCTGGACCCGGCCGCCGGCCCCGACGTGCTGGCCGCCCGGCTCGCCCTCGCCCAACCCGACCTGGTGCTCGCCGACGCCGCCGCCCAGGCGGTGGCCGGCTGGGCCGAGCCGCTGGCCCGGCGCGCCGGCCTCGCCCTGCCCCCGCTGGACGTGATCGGCCCGGTCGCCACCCTCGGCCGACGACTGCCCGGCTGCGCACCGGGGCTGCGGCTCGGCCGGTTCGGCGCCTCCGTGCCCCGCGCGCCCGGCCGCGACACCCACGAGCGGGACGCCGACGCCGTCATCGTCTTCACCTCCGGCACCACCGCCCGCCCGCGCGCCGTGGTGCACACCCGGAAGGGCCTGGCCGCCGGGCTGCGCACGGTCACCGACCTGGTCGACCCACGGCCCGGAACGACCGTCGTGGGCGGCACCTTCTTCGTCCTGGTCCCCGCCCTGACCGCCGGTGCCGCCGTCGCCCTGCCGGCCCGCACACCGGCCGCGCTCGCCCGCCAACTCGCCCGGCTGGCACCGGCCCACACCTATCTCACCCCGCCGCAGCTGCGCGCGGCCCTGGCCGCCGGAGCCCGGTTCACCGGGCGGGTCTGGACCGGCTCGGCGCCCGCCGACGCCGCCCTGCTCCGCCGGGTCAAGCAGGCCGGCGCCGACCAGGCCTGGGGCGTGTACGCGCTCACCGAGCTGTTCCCGGCGGCGGCCGTCGAGGAGGTCGAGAAGAGCGCCTTCACCGGCCCGGGCGACCTGGTCGGCGCCCCGCTGCCGGGTGTCCGCACCGACCTCGGTCCGGACGGCGAACTGCTGCTCACCGGCCCCGGCGCCCGTCACCGCTACCTGGGCGAGGAACCCGACCCGTGGGTGCGCACCGGCGACCGTGGCGCGCTCGACGGGAACGGCCGGATCGTGCTCGGCGGCCGGCTGAAGGACATGGTCCTGCGCCGCGCCGAGAACATCTATCCCGGCCTCTACGAACCGGCGCTGCACCTGCCGGGTGTCGCCCTCGCGGTGCTGGTCGGAGTCCCGTCCGGGGACGGCGACGAACGGCTGGTCGCCCTCGTCCAACCCGTTCCCGGCACCGATCCCGACCGGCTTCGGGCCGCGCTGAACGCCCCGCTGGACCGGATGGGCACGGCCCGCCCGGACGCCGTCCTGTTCGGCGAGGTACCTCTGACCGGCCGTTCCCGCAAACCCGACCGGGCAGCCGCATCCGCCTACTGCGCAGGGGAGTTGTCCACGTGAACACCGTCGTCCCGGACGCGCCCGCCGGCCGCCGGACCGCACCCTCGCCGGCCCCGACCGGCGCAGCAACGCCCGGCCGCACCGACCCCGGCCGCACCGACCCCGGCCGCACCGACCCCGGCCGGACGGACCCCGACCGCAGCGCCCTCGACCGCGCCGCCCTCGACCGCGCCGCCCGCCGGCGGGACCGCCGGGTCTACCTGCACAGCCACCCGGTGCTCTTCGCCCTGCTCGCCGCCACCCGCCGACGCCCGGTGGTCCGGCTCGGCCGTACCGTCCTGGTCCACGACACCGAGGCCTACCGCGAGGCGCTCACCCGGATCCCGCTCGACCGCACCGCGCCCGGCACCACCGGCGGAGCCGCCGCCCGACTGACCGACGGCGGGCTCCTGTTCGACCAGGACGGCGCCGAACACCGTTCCGCCCGAAGGGTGTTGGCAGGAGGACTCGACTCTGCGGCGGTGCGGCGGCTGCGCCCGCACTGGCTGGCCGTGCTGGCCGGACGGGTGCCGGCGATCGCCGACGGGCCGATCGACCTGGTCCGCCTGGCCCAGGAGCTGTCCGGGGTGACGGCCGCCGCGCTGACCGGCTCCCCGGCCGCCCCGCACGCCCTGGCCGGTGCCGCCGCCCGGGCCGCCGAAGCCGCCGCCCGCGACCACCTGCCCGGACCGCGGCGCCGCCGCCGCACCGCCCGGGCGTCCGCCGCGCGCGCCGCCGACCTGGCCGCGCTGCTGCCCGACCCGCTGGACACGATGGTCGCGGTCGCCACCGTCAACACCACCGTCGCCGCCCTCCCCCGGGCCGCCGCCTGGTGCGCGGACGCCGGCCTCTGGCCGTCGGTCGACGCCGCCACCGCTCCCGCGCTCGCCGCCGAGCTCCTCCGTCTCACCGCGCCCTCGCCCCTGCTCCCCCGGGTGGCCGCCGAGGACGCCGTCCTGGCCGGCCGCCGGGTCCGGGCCGGCGACCGGCTGATCCTGGTCGCCCGGCACGCCGCCCGGGCCCACCGGCCGGAGGCCGCCCCCGGTCCGGGCGCCACCCAGGCCGTCTTCGGCGCCGGACCGCACGCCTGCCCCGGCGCGGGCCTGGCCCGGGTGCTGCTCGCCGACCTCCTGCTCGCCCTCGCGCCGTACCGCCCGGTGGTCACCCGTGCCCGGGCCGACCGCCGCGCCGCGCTCCCCGGCTGGGCGGAACTCACCGTGCGCCGCACCCGCACCCCCACCGCCCGCACCCCCACCGGCCGGGCCGACACCGCCCGGGCCGACGCGGCCGCGCCGACCACCACCGTCACCCCCGCCACGACCGGGCCCGCCGTCACCGTTCCCCCCGGTCCCGCGCCCCCGGCGCCCGCACCCACCTGTCCCCACGCCGCAGCCGCCGCCCTCCACCGAGGAGCCCCCCGATGCGGATAGCCGTCACCGGAGCGAGCGGCTTCTGCGGCTCCCACGTCGTCCGCGCCGCCGTCGCCCACGGTCTGGACGTGGTCGGCTACGGCCGCCGCCCCGGTCCGGCCGGCCGCCACGTCCACTGGGACGCCGCCGTCGCCGACCCTGACCTCACCGGCGTCGACGCCGTGGTGCACTGCGCCGCCGCCGTCGCCGACCTGCCCCCGGGCTCCGCCGCCGAGGCCGGGCAGTTCGCCGTCAACGTCACCGGCACCGAGCGCCTGCTGCGCGCCGCCGCCGGGCGCCCGGTCGTCTGGGTCTCCAGCGCCAGCGTCTACGACCCCCGGATCGCCCGCGAGTCCGTCCGGGAGCACCACCCCACCGAGGGCGGTCACCTCAACGCGTACGGTCGCACCAAGGCCGCCGGTGAGCGGCTCGCGCTCGCGGCGGGGGCGGTCGTCCTGCGTCCGCGCGCCGTCTACGGGCCGGGCGATCCTCACCTCGTGCCCCGGCTGCTGGAACGGGTCCGGCACGGGCGACTGCTGCTGCCCGGAGGGGACGTCCGGCTCAGCCTCACCGCCGTGCAGAACCTCGCCGACGCCTGTCTGGCCGCCGCCGGGACAGGCCGCCCCGGCAACCGCCCGTGGGCACCGGGCGCCTACAACATCGCCGACGCCCGCCACTACCGGCGCGACGAGGCGGTCCGCGCGGTGCTCGCCGCCCACGGCGTGCACGCCGGGCTCCACCACGTCCCGGCGCCGCTGGCCCGGCTGGCCGCCCGCACCGGCCGGGTCCCGGGTCTGACCCCGTACGCGGTCGACCAGCTGTCCCGCAGCGTCACCCTGGACCTGGCCCGCGCGCGCACCCAGGGCTGGCGCCCGCTCTGGGATCTCGACACCGTCCTGATGCTCGACCGCGCGGCGCCCGCGGCCGCACCCCCCGGAACCGCCGGCCCGGCCTGAACCGCCGACCCGGCCCCCGACGACGGACGCCCGCACCCCGGTGAGGGGTGCGGGCGTCCGCGCAAGGCCGGTCGAGACCGGTGGAGACCGGTCGAGGCCGGTGAAGGCCGGTGAAGACCGGTTCCGGCCGGGTCAGTTCCTGGCGGCCTTCTTCACCAGGATCACCACCGCGGCGGCGATGCCCACCACCACCAGCAGCTTGATCGCCAGGCTCAGCAGGGCACCGACGACGCTGAACACCAGGCCGAGGATGTTCCAGGCGAGTACCAGCACCAGCACCGGCACGACGATGTTCCGCACCCACGAGGGCAGCGACTTCCAGAGCTCAGCCATGTCCGTTCCTTCTCTCCCCTTGGGGTCGGCTGCCGTCCGGTGCCGCATCCCGCTCGTTCTCGGTACT
This sequence comes from Kitasatospora sp. NPDC002965, assembly GCF_040611255.1. Lineage (NCBI taxonomy): Bacteria > Bacillati > Actinomycetota > Actinomycetes > Kitasatosporales > Streptomycetaceae > Kitasatospora > Kitasatospora sp. NPDC002965. Next base: position 51,125 of record NZ_JBEXNT010000002.1, read on the forward strand.
TCGATCGTACGGTGACGCAAGTGGCCGAACGAGAGCCAACGGCCCGGAGAGAACCCGGAGATCACCCCTACCCTGAACCCCGGGTGAACCCCCGGGGCCGGCCCCGGGGCCGGCCGTCCGGCAGCGCCCCGGACAAGCACCGGACGGGCCCCGGACGACACCGGCGACCTGCGGGGACGGCCCGCACGGGGGTCAGACCGGCCAGGTCTCCCGCCGCCACGCGGCGTCCCAGAACATCCACTCGTACCGCGAGGTGGTGACGAAGTGCTCCACCACGCGTCGCCGTTCGGCCGCGGACATCTCCTCACCGAGCCGGTCGGTCAGCGCCAGCACCCGCCGCACCACCGACTGGAACGCCTCGTCGCCGTAGGTGGCGATCCACTTCGCGTAGAGCGGGTCCGGGGAGCCCTGGGCCAGCAGCCGGTCCCCGACCCGGGCGTAGATCCAGTAGCACGGCAGCACCGCGCCGACCGCCTCGGCGAAGGAGCCGCCGTAGACGGTGGCGAGCAGGTAGCTGGTGTACGCGCGGGTGGTGGGGAGCACCGGCTCGGCGGCGGCCTCCTCGGCGCTGTCGCCGAAGGCCTCCAGGAAGTCGGCGTGCATCCCCTGCTCGGCCGCCAGCGCGCCGATCGCGTCGTCGGCGAAGGCCCGCACCTCCTCCTCGCCGGGGGCCTTGGCGGCGCAGACGGCGAGGGCGCGGGCGTAGTCGCGCAGGTAGTGCGAGTCCTGCACGACGAAGTGGCGGAACGCCTCGCGCGGCAGGGTGCCGTCGGTGAGGCCGGCGATGAAGGGGTGGTCGAGTATCTCGGCGTAGACCGGCTCGATCGCCGCCCAGAGTTCTTCCGTCAGGCTCAGGCTCATGCTCCGACCCTAACCGGCGGGTCCGGGCTTCCGGAGGGCCGGTCGGGGCCCGGTCCGCGGCGGCCGGACGTCCGGCCCCGTTCCTCCGGCCCCACGTCCCGGCGTCAGTCCTCCGGCGGGGAGAACACCACCAGGACCCGCAGCTCCTCGGTGATGTGGTGGAACCGGTGCGGCACCCCGGCCGGCACGTACACCACGGTGCCCCGCCCCACCGCGGTGGTCTCGTCCCCGACGGTCAGCTCGGCCCGGCCGCTGATCACCTGGTAGATCTCGTCCTGGGTGTGCGCGGTCTGCGTGTCGGTGTCGCCGGGGGAGAGCGCGTAGAGGCCGGCGGACATCCGCGGCTCGCGCAGGAACCTCAGGTACGCACCGTCGTTGGCGGCACGCTCGGCGTCCAGTCGGTCCAGCCGGAACACCTTCATCGGGGCACCCCTCCTCGTCCGGGCGTCGGTCCAGGAGGCATTCAACACCACCACGACGCCCGGGGCTCTCGCCCGTCCCTTGACCGACCTGGGACGCTGGCCCCATGAAGGGTTTCCTCATCAAGACACTGATCAACGCGGCGGCCATCTGGGTCGCCGCCTGGATCGTCTCCGGCATCACGCTGGCCGGGGACGACTGGCAGCACAAGACGCTCACGGTGGTCGCCGTGGCACTGCTCTTCGGGGTGGTGAACTGGCTGATCAAGCCGGTGGTGAAGTTCTTTTCCTTCCCCCTGTTCATCCTCACCCTGGGTCTGTTCACCTTCATCGTGAACGCGTTGATGCTCTGGCTGACCTCGTGGGCGTCGGACAAGCTCGACCTCAGCTTCCACGTCGACGGCTTCTGGGCCGCACTGTTCGGCGCGCTGATCATCAGCCTGGTCTCCTGGGGCCTCAGCCTCGCCCTCGACGACGACTGAGCGAGTCACCGTGCCGGCCCGTGCGAAGGGGCCCCGACCCGGTCGTTCACCGGGAAGGGGCCCCTTCCGTGTTCCCGCCTCCCCGGTCACCCGGCGTTCTCACGCCCTCGGAGGATGAGCGCGAGCTGGGCGTCGAGTTCGCCGGCGGTGACCTCCTGGCCCATCGGCACCAGCCGGTCGGTGCGGGTCAGGAAGGCGACCAGCGGCGGTGCCGGCGACCGCAGCACGGCGGCCCCCTCGGGGGAGTGCAGCACGATGCAGACCTCGGCGAGCTCCCCGCCGGCCGGATGGATGTGCACGTCGCCCTCGCCCGCCGGGCGGCCGATCCCGTCGAGCAGCAGCTCGCGCGCGAACACCCAGGTCACCGGCTCGTCGCCGGGCAGGTGGAACGTGAAACGGACCGCGTACGGGTCGACGGGGTCGTAGGCGAGGTCGACCACGATGCGGAAGGAGAGCTCGTGCGAGACCACCAGGTTCATCATCAGGTGGCCCTGGACTGTGCTGTGCTGCATGGCGCCAGTACCTCTCGTTCTGCCCGGCCGTGCGGGTGTGGGTCCCGCGGGTGGCCGGACAAGGCAGTTCGCTGACAGGGGGAGGGAGTGCGTGCGGTACGTCCGTCCTCATCGTCCACGTTTGGGGACGTAGTGGACAAGACGTGCTTTTTCAAATGGTGAACGAGGGGCGCCCCCGGGGCCGGTCCGGTCGGGTCACGGCCCGTCAGAGGACGAACGACGGCGTCATCGCGCCGACGCTGCGGCGCAGGTGACCGGCGGCGGCGGTGAGCCGGTCGGCCTGCGCGACCGGCAGCGAGAGCGCCATCGTGGCGACCACCGAGCCGACCGTGATGGGAACGGCCGCACAGACGGTCCCGAGTGCGTACTCCTGGCGTTCGATCACCGGCATGGTGGGCCGGAGCCCGGCGAGCCGGCGCAGGACGGTCGACTCCTCGGCGAGGGTGGAGGGCGTGAGACCGACCGGGGGGTGGCGGGCGAGGTGGTCGCGCCGGGCCTCCTCCGGCAGCTGGCCCAGCAGGCACTGGCCGATGGCGTGGGCGTGGGCGGTGGCCCGGAAGTCGGCCCACGGTTCGACGGCGGGCTGGTGCGGGCCGGCCGCGACGTCGACGACGGAGACCTCGCCGTCGCGGTAGAGCGCGAAGTAGACGGCGGCGCCCAGGTCGTCCCGTAACCGTTCCATCCGGGCGCGCAGGTCGAACCGTTCGGACTGGCGGTCGTCGGCCCGGCCTATCCCGTCGACCGCCTCGCCGTAGTAGAAGCGGCCGTCGGCCCGCCGCAGATAGCCCTCGTGGGTCAGGGTGCGCAGCAGGTGGTAGGTGGTGCCGAGCGGGAGTCCGGCGGCGCGGGCGAGCTGTTTGGCGGTGGCCCCCTGGAGGAATCCTCCGACCGCCTCCAGCAGGCGCAGCGCCCGCTGGACCGAGGAGATCAGGGTGGGCTGCCGCTCCTTGCGCGAAGGACTGGTGGGGCCGGAAGGGCTCGACGGACCCGTGGGACCCGCGGGGCCCGTCGGACTCGTGGCCCCCGGAGGCCGCGCCGGCGGTGACGTGCGCTCTGTGATCCGATCCATGGCCACACCCAGCCCCCAGCCCGAGTCCTTGCACAGGAGGGCATGCGGAGTGAATCGCTCCGATTTGCCCGATAGTCGCTCATTGCAGCACAGCCACGACATCCCTGCAATCACTCTCGCACCGTTCGCTCGGTAAAATCCTTCGAATCAATGGCTAAGTATGGATTGAATCTTTGATTCAAAGATCAGTTTAAGCTTCATCTTCGCTATCCAAGATCCATCCAGGGTCCGAACCCTCCCCTAACGGACGCACCCCGGGCGGGCCGCGTTTCGGCCCGCCCGGGCCGCGGGAGACTCCCGCACAACGCTCCAGCCCCGGAGGCCGCCATGCGCACCCCGCCTCGCCCCGTCGTCAAACGCACCGCCCGGGCGATCCTGCTGGAGGTGGACCCCGCCGACCCGTACGGTCCGGCCTCGATCCTGCTGATCAAGCGCACCCGGCCGGACTCGCCGCACCCGTACTGGATCACCCCCGGCGGCGGCGTCGAGCGCGACGACCGCACCGTGGTGGAGGCCCTGCACCGCGAGGTCGACGAGGAACTCGGCGGCAAGGTGGTCGACGTCGTGCCCGCCTTCGTCGACACCGTCAGCCACACCCTCCCCCACCTTCCGGACCCGGGGACCACGGCCGACGACGGCACCCTCCCGCACCCGCACGGGGTCAAGGTGCAGCACTTCTTCGTCTGCCGGCTCGCCTCGATGGACCTCAGCCGCCGCCACGGGCCCGAGGTGGACGAGCCGAACGGCAAGTACGAGGTGGTCCGGGTGCCGTTCACCCGCGAGGGCGTCACCTCGGTCAACGTGGTGCCGCCGAGCCTTCGGGCGTACCTGGCCGCCAACATCGAGGGCGTCCGCGCCCTGCTCGCGCCCGACCTGGCCTGACCCCTCCGGCCCTGCCCGCGCCACCGGTCCTGCCCGCGCCACCCGCGCCACCGGTCCTGCCCGCGCCACCCGCGCTACCGGGCGGGCCTAACCGGCGGCCCGGTCACCGACCAGGTCGTGCCGGATCCGCTCGGTCGGCACGCCCGCGCGCAGCAGCACGCCGACCGCGCGCCGGACCATCGCGGGCGGGCCGCTGAGGTACGCCTCGCGTCCGCTCCACGGACCGAACCGGCCCACCACCTCGGGGAGTTCCCCCGTGAGCAGCCCCGCATCAGACAGGTGCCCGCCGGACCCGCCGTACCCGCCGACGGGCGTCCGCGGCCCGGGGCCGGACAGCACCGGGCGGACCGAGAGCCAGCCGTGGCGCCCGGCCAGCTCGCGCAGCGCCGCCAGCTCGTACAGCTCGGCGGCCTGCCGCGCACCGTAGAAGACCTCCACCGAACGGCCCGCCGCGCCGTGTTCGGCCACCTCCTCGACCAGCGCCCGGACCGGGGCGATGCCGGTGCCTCCCCCCAGCAGCAGCAGGTCCGCGCCGGCGCCGTGGTCGAGGGTCATCCCGCCGGCCGCGGGACCGAGCCGCAGGACGTCCCCGGGCGCCGCCCGGTGCACCAGCGCGTTGCTCACCCAACCGGCCTGCACCGCCTTGACGTGGAAGGTCAGCAGGCCGTCCGGCCGGGGCGCGGAGGCGAACGAGAAGTGCCGCCAGACCCGCGGCCACCAGGGCGTCTCCAGACTGGTGTACTGCCCGGCCCGGTACGGGTAGGCCTGGTCCGGGCGGACGGTGAGGACCGCCACGTCCGGGGTGCGGCGCTCGTGCGCGACCACCTCGCCCTGCCACCAGGCCGGCGAGGTACGGGCGTCCGACTCGGCGGCCTCGATCATGATCGACGAGACCAGCCGGTAGACCCGGCGCCAGGCCAGCTCGGTCTCGGCCGTCCACCGGGTGCCCGTGTACCGGGCCAGCGCCGCGACCAGACACTCGCCGACCGGGCCGTAGTGTCCGGTCAGGGTGCCGTACCGGCGGTGCCCCCGGCCGAGCGCGCCCAGGTGCGTCCGCAGGCCGTCCGGGTCGTCGGCGCTGCGGGCCGCCATCAGCAGGGCACGGAAGAGCCGGTCCCGCTGGACGTCCATCGCGGCCGGGAAGAGCGCGCGGACCTCGGGGTGGTGCAGGAAGATCAGCGCGTAGAAGTGCGCGGTGGCCCGGTCGGCGACCGGCTCGACCACCGCCAGGCTGGCCCTGATCAGCTCGATGTCCCGTGCGGTGGGCGGTTGTTCGGCCGCTTCGCGCGGTCCGGACGCATGGTGCGGTCCGGCCGCAGTACGCGGGTCGGCCGCGGTCCGCAGGTCGGGCACGGGCGGGGGCGGGGCGCCGACGGGGCCGAACGCGGTCGCGGGCGGCCCGGCCGCGGGGGCGGTACCGGCGTCGCCCAGGGTCTGCAGCGCCCAGGCGCGGGACCACTGGTCGCCCGGGCCGGCCCAGTTGAGGCCGGGCGCGCGGGTGAACAGCGGTTCGATGACCGGCCCGAGCGCCGGTCCCGTCACCGGACCGGTCGGATCGGGCCGGGACGGCGCGGGGGCGACCGGCGGCGCCGCAGGGGGCGGCGGGACGGCGGGCGGAGCGGACGGCGGGTCCGGGATCACGGGGCGGACGGCCTGCGCCGGTTCGCCGGCCTCCGCCGCCGCGGCCGGCGCGGCGGCGGGACCGGGGAGGGGCGGGCCTGTCGGCGGTGGAGCCGACGGGAGGGCGGGCGGAGGGACCGCCGGGAGGGCCGGCGGAAGGTCCGGCGGGTCCAGCGGCGCCGGGGGCGACGCCGGCGCCGCGTCCGGCAGACCCGGGACGGCCGCGACAGCCGCCGACCCGTGTCCGGTGCGGACCAGGAGTGTTCTGCGGGACTTCACCGCAACGTTTCGAGTACCCAAGAGAATCGTTTCGCCTCCGGCCGGCCTGCGCCACCACCTGGCTTGTCTCTGCTGACGCCTAGGCAGCGTGGCACGCCCGAACTGCTCATCCGACAAGTCGCGCGAATCCCGGACACCCGCCCCCCGGACGCGCTACTCTCGCTCGATCTACGGGCACCCTGGGTGGCGCGACCACCACCCAGGGCAACCCTTCCCTGCTCAGAGCTGCCGCAGCAGCACCCCCGGCTGCTCGACGCAGTCGGCGACGAACCGCAGGAATCCACCCGCCGTCCCGCCGTCGCAGACCCGGTGGTCGAAGGTGAACGACAGCTGGGTCACCTCGCGCACCGCCAACTCCCCCTGGTGGACCCAGGGTTTGGCGACGATCCGGCCGACGCCGAGCATCGCCGCCTCCGGGTGGTTGAGGATCGGGGTGGAGCCGTCCACCCCGAAGACCCCGTAGTTGTTCAACGTGAACGTGCCGCCGGACAGTTCGGCCGGGGCCGCCGTCCCGGCCCGCGCCGAATCCGTCAACCTGCCCAGCTCGGAGCCGAGTTGCTCGGTCGTGAGCCGCTGGGCATCCCGCACCACGGGCACGACCAGCCCGCGGTCGCCCTGCGCGGCGAAGCCCAGGTGCACGGCCTGGTGCCGGATGATGCCCGAACCGTCCTCGGTCACGCTGGAGTTGAGCTCGGGGAAGCGCTCCAGCGCGACCGTGCAGATCCGGGCGAGCAGCGCCAGCACGCTCACCTTCGGCCCCGGCGTGGCGTTCAACTGCCGCCTCAGTGCCATCAGTTCGGTCGCATCGGCATCCACCCAGCAGGTCGCCGCGGGAATCTCCCGGTGGCTGCGGCTGAGTTTCTCGGCCACCGCCTTCCGCAGACCGCGCAGCGGGACGACCCCTTCACCGGACGCCGGCGACACCACCGGAGCCGCCGACCGGCCGGCCGCCGGGAGCACCGCCGGAGCCGCCACCTTCGCCGCGACCGCCCGTTCGACGTCCGCACGCATGATCAGACCGTCCGGCCCACTGCCGCCGACCGTCGACAGGTCGACGCCCTGCTCCCGGGCCAGCCGCCGCACCAGCGGCGAGATGACCGGCGGCACTCCGGGGCCCGCCGTCACGACCGCCACCGGCGCGAGCACCGGCACCACCGCCGACGCCGCCACCGGCACGGGCACGGGCACCGGCACGGCCTGAGCAACCGGGCCGGCCACGGGCCCGACCGGCGGGCCGCCCCCGCCGACCCGGCGCCGCCGGCCGGCCCGCGCCGGCTCCGCGACCCCGTACCCGACCAGCGGCCGCTCCACCTCGGCGGCGAGCTCCGCCCCGGCCGCCGCCGGTACCGCCGCGAGCGGCCGTACGCCCTCGCCCGGCGACACCGCGACCGTGACCAGCGGCGCGCCGACCGCCACCTCCTCGCCCGGCTCGCCGAACAGCGAGGTGACCACCCCGCCGTACGGGCAGGGCACCTCGACCACCGCCTTCGCGGTCTCCACCTCCACCACCGGCTGGTCGACCGCGATCACCTCTCCGACCTCGACCAGCCAGCGCACCACCTCCGCCCCGGTGAGTCCCTCACCGAGGTCGGGCAGGGTGAACTCCCGTACGACGGGCATCATCCTCAGTCCTCCCACTGCAGCCGGGCGACCGCGTCCAGGATCCGGTCCACCCCGGGCAGGTGGTGGTGCTCCAGCATCGGCGGCGGGTACGGGACGTCGAAGCCGGTGACCCGCAGCACCGGTGCGGCCAGGTGGTGGAAGCAGCGCTCGGTGACCCGGGCGGCGATCTCCGCGCCCGTCCCGCCGAAGCCGCCGGCCTCGTGCACCACCACGGCCCGGCCGATCGAGCGCACCACCCGGCAGACCGTCTCGTCGTCGAACGGCACCAGGGTGCGCAGGTCGAGCACCGCGAGGTCCCGGCCCTCGGACCTCGCCACCTCGGCCGCCTCCAGGCAGACCGGCAGCGAGGGCCCGTAGGTGATCAGCACGGCGGAGGTCCCGGTGCGCCGCAGGACGGCCCGCCCGAGCGGCTCGACCGGAGCGGCCGGGTCGAACCCGTCCTTCCCCCAGTACATCCGCTTGGGTTCCAGGAAGACCACCGGGTCGTCCGACGCGATCGACGCCCGCAGCAGCCCGTACGCGTCGGCCACGGTCGCCGGGGTGACCACGTGCAGCCCCGGGGTCGCGGCGTAGTACGCCTCGGAGGCGTCGCTGTGGTGCTCGACGCCTCCGATGCCGCCGCCGAACGGGATCCGGACGGTGATCGGCAGCGGCAGGCGGCCGGCGGTGCGGTTGCGCATCTTGGCGACGTGCGAGAACAGCTGCTCCAGCGCCGGGTAGGCGAAGGCGTCGAACTGCATCTCGACCACCGGGCGCAGCCCGTACATGGCCATGCCGACGGCGGTGCCGAGGATGCCCGCCTCGGCCAGCGGGGTGTCCAGGCACCGGTCCCGGCCGAACTCGGCGGCCAGCCCGTCGGTGATCCGGAAGACGCCGCCGAGCGCGCCGACGTCCTCGCCGAGCACGTGGACGGCCGGGTCCTCGCGCATGGCGTCGCGCAGCGCGGAGTTGAGCGCCTGCGCCATGCTCGCGGTGCGGACGCCGGTGGTGCGGTCGGGGACACCGGCGGGTCGCCGCGCCGCGGCGCCGCCCAGGGTGGGGGTGGACGACAGGTGGGAGGTCATCAGTGCTGCACCTCGGCCTCGGCGGCCAGCTCCTCGGCCAGCTGCGCCGCCTGCTCGCGCAGTTGCGGGGTCGGCTCGGCGTAGACGTGGGTGAACAGGGACATCGGGTCCAGTTCCGGGTCGGTGTGGAACTCGGCGCGCATCCGGGCCGCCAGCGTCTCCGCCTCCTCGGCCGCCTGCTGCACCAGGGCGTCGTCCAGCACCCCGAGCTCCCGCAGGGAGCGCTCCATCAGCAGGATCGGGTCGTGCTCCCGCCAGGCGGCGACCTCGGCCTCGTTCCGGTACCGGGTGGCGTCGTCGGCGTTGGTGTGCGCCTCGACCCGGTAGGTGAGCGCCTCGACCAGGGTCGGTCCGCCGCCGGTGCGGGCCCGCTCGACCGCCTCGGAGAGCACGCCGTACACGGCCGGTGCGTCGTTGCCGTCGACCAGCCGGCCGGGCATCCCGTAGCCGACGGCCTTGTGGGCCAGGCTCGGGGCGGCGGACTGGGCGCTGAGCGGCACGGAGATCGCGTAGCCGTTGTTCTGGACCAGGAAGACCACCGGGGCCTGCAGCACGGCGGCGAAGTTGAGCGCCTCGTGGAAGTCGCCCTCGCTGGTGCCGCCGTCGCCGAGCAGCGCCAGCGCGACCACCGGGTCGCCGCTCAGCCGTGCGGCGTGCGCCAGCCCGACGGCGTGCGGGGCCTGGGTGGCGAGCGGCGTGCAGAGCGGTGCGGTGCGGCCGGCCCGCGGGTCGTAGCCGGTGTGGGCGTTGCCGCGCAGCAGGGTGAGCGCCTCCAGCGGATCGATGCCGCGGGAGACCACCGCGAGGGTGTCCCGGTAGCTGGGGAACAGCCAGTCCTGCTCGCCGAGCGCCAGCGCGGCGGCGACCTGGCAGGCCTCCTGGCCGGTGGAGGCCGGGTAGACGGCCAGCCGGCCCTGTTTGGTGAGGGTGGTGGCCTGCTGGTTGTAGCGGCGGCCGACCACCAGGCGGCGGTACAGCTCGCGGAGCAGCGCGGGGTCGTGCTTCTCCAGCGCGGGCGTTCCGAGCACGCGGACGGGAGAGGGGTCCGGGAGGAGCGGGGCCGGGTCGGTGCGGGGGGCGGTGGCCCCGGGCAGCCAGCCGGGCAACGCCGTGTGGTGTCTGTGGTCGAGAACGGTCATCTCGGGGCACCTCCAGGGGTGGCGGGGGCTCCCTACCGATTGTTCGGTCGTCTGTTCATCTTGACCAGAAGCGTGACAAGGTGGTGGACAATCGGCCCGGGTGGCGGTCGACTGGTGGCAGTGCGTCCAATCATTGAGGGTGGGGGGTCATGTCGGCTGAACAGACGTCCAGACTCGACCGGGTCGACCGGGCGATCCTGCGGCTGCTGCAGCAGGACGGTCGCGCCTCGATCCGCTCGGTGGCCGAGCGGGTGCACGTGTCCCGGGCCAATGCGTACGCCCGGATCTCCAGGATGGTCGAGGACGGCGTCATTCGCGGCTTCACGGCCCGCGTCGACCACGAACGCGCAGGTCAGGGCGCGTCCGCGTACATCACCCTGAAAATCGTGCAGAACTCCTGGCGCACGGTCCGCGAGCAGCTGCTGGCGCTTCCGGGGGTCGCGCACATCGCCCTGGTCGGCGGCGACTTCGACGTGCTGCTGCTGGTCCACACCGACGACAACCACGCCCTGCGGGAGCTGGTGCTCAACCGCATCCAGTCCATCCCGCAGGTGCTCGGCACCCGCACCATGCTGGTCTTCGAGGAGACCGACCAGGTACCGCCGCTCTGACCGGCGCCCCCGGCCACGGGCGGGGAGGTGCCCCCGGCCCCCGGGCCGGAGGTGCCGTACGGCTCAGCCGCGGGCGCGCAGGCCGTCGAAGGCCAGGTGGACGACCACGTCCGCGACCCCGTCGGCTCCCTTGAGGCCGGGCCGGTACCACTCCACGATCGAGTTGATCATGCCGAACAGCAGCCGGGTGGCCAGCCGCGGCTCGACGTCCGCCCGCAGCGCGCCGTCCGCGACGGCGGCCCTCAGCAGCTCGGCCACCTGGTGGTCGAACTCCCGGCGACGCTCCAGCGCCCACTGCTCGGTGGCCGTGTTGCCGCGCACCCGGAGCAGCAGGGTGACGTACGGCAGCTCCTCCAGCAGCACCTCGGCGGTCCGCCGCACCACGTGCTCCAGGCGCTCGACCGCCGGCCCCTCCACCGCGGCCGGCTCCGCCAGGATCGCGGACAGCCCGTCCAGCGCCCGCCCGACCGCCAGCCGGAGCAGCTCCTCCTTGCCCCGCACGTGGTGGTAGATCGACGACTTGGAGATGCCGGCCGCACGCGACAGATCCTCCATCGACGTGCCGTCGTAGCCGCGCTCGTTGAAGACGTCGACGGTCACCGCGAGCAGGGACTCCACGGTGTAGGCGGTGCGCGTGGTGTGATCGGCCATCCCCCGAGTATCCCCGCCCGGCCCGTCCCGGGTGCGCCCGGGTGGCCTGGTCCACACCAAAGGACAGGACCACGCCCTAGACTCGGCGGACGATCCGTCCACGGCCGAGCAGGGTGGGGTCCAGTCTGATGAGCGCAATACCGGCGGTCGCCTCCGATGTGCCTGAGCAGCGCAGCGACGAGTCGGTGACCGAGCCCGGCACCGACTGGCGCGAGCGCGCCCGCGAGCTGGTCCTCCGCTTCGGCCCGGCCGTCTGGTGCTACGCCGTCCTGAAGCTGGTCGGCTTCACCGTCTTCATGAAGCTGCTCTCCTTCTCCGGGGACTACCTGGAGAAGCACGCCCGGTTCGGCGGGGGCGCCAACCCCTGGGACGTGCTGGCCAGCTGGGACGGCTGGTGGTACCAGCAGGTCGCCCAGTTCGGCTACCACCCGGCGCTGGTGGCCGTCCCGAACGGCACGCCGGGGTTCACCGTCGAGCAGAACTCGGCCGCGTTCTTCCCGCTCTACCCGGGGCTGATGCGGCTGATCTCGGACGGCACCGGCCTCGGCCTGTACGGCGCCGGGATGCTGGTCTCGGTGGTGGCGTCACTGTTCGCGGCGGCCGGCATCTACGCGGTGGTCGACAAGCTCGCCGGGCCGCGGGCCGGTGTGATCGCGGCCGGGCTCTGGGCGATCGCCCCGGGCTCGGGCGCCGAGTGGGCGCTCTACTCGGACTCCCTGTTCATCGCGCTGGCCGCCTGGTCCTGCTACTGCGTGATGACCAAGCAGTGGATCGCCGCCGGCGTGCTCACCCTGATCGCCGGCCTCAACCGGCCGACCTCGGCGGCACTGATCGGCGCGGTCGGCCTGGCCGCGCTGGTCGAGCTGTACCGGCGGGACAGCGGCGTGCTGCGCCCGCTGGCCGCGATGCTGCTGGCCCCGATCGGGCTGCTCGGCTACGTCGGCTGGGTCGGCTGGCGGATGGGCGACTGGGGCGGCTACTTCACGCTCCAGCGGGACGCCTGGCTGCACTACTTCGACTGGGGCCAGGGCACCTGGAACGCCGTCCGCGGGGTGCTGCTCGGCCGCAACGACTACCCGTTCGCCTACCACACGGCCGACATGCTGGCGACGCTGATCGTGCTCTCGCTGCCCGCGCTGATCGTGCTGCTGGTGCGGCTCCGCCCGCCGCTGGTGCTGACCGCGTACACCCTGGCCACCATCGTCTCGGTGCTCGGCAGCCTGGGCATCTTCGGCAACACCTCGCGCTACCTGCTGCCGGCCTTCCCGCTGCTCATCGCGTTCGCCGTGGCGATGCGGAAGCTGAGCTGGCCGGTGCTGGCCGGGCTGCTCGGTACCGGCGCGATCGCCTCCGGCTGGTACGGCGGGTACGTGATCTTCGAGCTGGGCATCCCGTAGGCCGGCCCGCAGCACCCGGGCGGTCCCCGACCGTCCGACCTCCGGCCGAGAGGGCGCGTCCGCTCCGGACGCGCCCCCTCGCGTTTCCGCACCCGGTTCCGCCCACCCCCTTGAGCCGACCGATCGTTCGGTTACTCTGTGACGTGTCCCGTCCTCCCCTCTGAGGAGCGCACACGATGTCCGCAGCGGTCACCCACCCCGTCGTCACCGAGCTCGTCGAACGCCACCAGGCCACCCTGGACGCCGCACTCGCCGCCGCCGCGAAGCGCGACTACTGGTCGCCCTACCCCGAGTTCCCGAAGGCCTACGGCGAGAGCGCCGCCGCGGACGGCAAGGCCGCCTTCGAGGCGCTGCTCAACCGGCCGTTCGAGCTGCCCGGCCACCCCGCCGACGGCGACCTGGTCGGCGGCGAGGCCTCCCCGTACGGCGTCGAGCTGGGCATCGGCTACCCGCACGCCGAGCCCGACGCGCTGATCGCCGCACTGAGCGCGGCCCGCCCGGCCTGGGCCGCCGCCGGCCCGCGCGCCCGGGCCGCCGTCTGCCTGGAGATCCTGGCCCGGATCAACGCCCGCTCGCACGAGTTCGCCAACGCCGTGATGCACACCACCGGCCAGGCGTACGCCATGGCCTTCCAGGCCGGCGGCCCGCACGCCCAGGACCGCGGTCTGGAGGCGGTCGCCTACGCGTACGCCGAGCAGACCCGGCTGCCGGAGAGCGCCGGCTGGACCAAGCCGCAGGGCAAGCGCGACCCGCTGGTGATGACCAAGGAGTTCACCGTCGTCCCGCGCGGTCTGGCGCTGCTGATCGGCTGCAACACCTTCCCCACCTGGAACGGCTACCCCGGCCTCTTCGCCTCCCTCGCCACCGGCAACCCGGTGCTGGTCAAGCCGCACCCGCGCGCCGTCCTCCCGCTGGCCCTGACCGTCAGGACCGCCCGCGAGGTCCTCACCGAGGCCGGCTTCGACGCCGGTCTGGTCTGCCTGGCCGTCGAGCACGAGGGCGGCACGATCGCCCAGACGCTCGCCGTCCGCCCCGAGATCAAGCTGATCGACTACACCGGCTCCACGGCCTTCGGCGACTGGCTGGAGGAGCACGCCCGGCAGGCCGAGGTCTACACGGAGAAGGCCGGCGTGAACACCGTGGTCGTCGACTCCACCGACGACTACAAGGGGATGCTGGGCAACCTGGCGTTCTCCCTCTCGCTCTACAGCGGCCAGATGTGCACCACCCCGCAGAACCTGCTGATCCCCCGGACCGGCATCGGGACCGACCAGGGGGCCAAGTCCTACGACGAGGTGGTCGCCGACCTCGCCGCCGCCATCGAGGGCCTGCTCTCCGACGACGCCCGCGCCGCCGCCGTCCTCGGCGCCGTGGTCAACCCCGCCGTGCTCCGGCGCACGGTGGCCGCGGCCGGCGGCGAGTACGGCGAGCTCGCACTCGCCCCGCGCGTGGTCGAGTCGCCGGAGTTCCCCGGCGCCACCGTCCGCACCCCGGCGCTGGTCAAGCTCGACGCCGACAAGCCGGACGACCGGACGGTCTTCCGCACCGAGTGCTTCGGCCCGGTCTCGTTCGCCGTCGCCGTCGAGAACACCGCCGCCGCCGTCGAGTTGCTCCGCGACACGGTCCGCACCCAGGGCGCGATGACCGCGGCCGGCTACACCACCTCGCCCGAGGTCGAGGCCGCCCTGGTCGAGGCCGCGCTCGACTCCGGCGTCTCGCTCTCGCTCAACCTCACCGGCGGTGTGTACGCCAACCAGACCGCCGCCTTCTCCGACCTGCACGGCACCGGCGCCAACCCGGCCGCCAACTCCGCCTACTGCGACGGCGCGTTCGTCGCCAAGCGGTTCCGCACGGTGGAGATCCGCCGCCACAGCTGACCGCGACCTCGCCCGCCACCGGCCCGCTCCGGTCCCGACGTTCGGGGCGGAGCGGGCCGGTACCGACGTGGGCCGGGCCCGGGCGCGGTGGGCGCCGCCCCCGGGCCCCTGACGTCTCCGGGGCCCGGAGAATTCACAGCTCCGCCCCGGGACCGCGATGATGGAGGTCGGAAGCGCGCCGAACGCGGCGTCCAACCTCTGTCCGATCACCGGGAGCTGACACATGACCGAGAAGCAGACCGTCACCGACGTCCTGATCGTCGGCGCCGGACCGACCGGCCTGCTGTTGGCCGGGGACCTCGCCACCGCCGGGATCAAGGTCACCGTGCTGGAGAGGCGCAGCACCGAGTCCAACCTCACCCGGGCGTTCGCCGTGCACGCCCGGACCCTCGAACTCCTCGACGCCCGCGGCCTCGCCGACGACCTCATCGCCACGGGCCGTCCGCTCACCTCGCTGAAGATCTTCAACAAGTTCCGGGTCGACCTCGGCGAACTCCCCAGCCGCTTCCCGTTCGTCCTGATCACCCCGCAGTACCGGACCGAACAGCTGCTGCACGACCGGGCGGTCAAGGCCGGCGCGACCGTCCTGCGCGGGGCCGAGGTGGTCGGCCTGCGCCAGGACGCCGAGGGCGTGACCGTCGAGACGCTGGAGAACGGCGCCGTCACCACCCACCGGGCCCGCTACGCGGTCGGCGCCGACGGCGTCCACTCCACCGTCCGCGACCTGCTCGGCATCCCCTTCCCCGGCGAGTCCGTGGTCAACTCCGTCCTGCTGGCGGACGTCCGGCTGGAACGCGAGCCCGACGAGGCGGTCACCGTCGGCGCGAACGAGCACGGCTTCGCCTTCCTGGTGCCGTTCGGCGACGGCTGGTACCGGATCATCGCCTGGGACCGCACCGAGGAGCACCCCGACGGCACCCCGCCGTCACTCGACCGGATCGCCGCCGTCGCCCTCGGCGCGTTCGGCGAGGACTACGGCCTGCACGACGCCCGCTGGAGCTCCACCTTCCACAGCGACGAACGGCAGGTCCCCAACTACCGCTCCGGGCGGGTCTTCCTCGCCGGTGACGCGGCCCACTGCCACTCGCCGGCCGGCGGCCAGGGCATGAACACCGGGATCCAGGACGCCGCCAACCTCTCCTGGAAGCTCGCCGCCGCCGTCCGGGGCCAGGCCACCGACGCGCTGCTCGACACCTACCAGACCGAGCGGCACCCGGTCGGCAAGGCGGTGCTGCGCACGTCCGGTGCGCTGATCAGGCTCGCCCTCGCCCAGTCCGCCGCCACCCGGGCCCTGCGCGGCGCGCTGGCCTCGCTCGCCGACCACCTCGACGTGGTCGCGGAGCGCGGCGCCCGCACCGTCTCCGGCATCGGCATCGCCTACCCGGCGCCCAAGGACGCCCACCCGCTGGTCGGCAAGCGCGTCCCGGACCTGCGCCTGACCGGTCTCGAACCGCCGCGCGAGGGTGGTCCGGCCGCCCCGGACCGGCTCTACGAGGCGCTCCGGGCGGGGAAGTTCGTGCTGGTCAGCAACGACGAGCTGTCCGTCGCCGAGCCGTGGGCGGACCGGGTCATCACCGCCGCCCCGGCCGACCCGCACGGCAAGCTGCGCGACACCGTCCTGCTGATCCGACCGGACGGCTACACCGCCTGGGCCTCCGTCGACCCGGGCCTCGGCGAGCTCCGCGCCGCCCTCACCGACTGGCTCGGCACCCCGGCCGGCTGACCCGGCCCGGAGGCGGGCGCCGGGTCGGCCGGCACCCGCCTCCGCCGTCCGGCCCCGCCCTTGTTCCGCCCCTGTCCCGCACTGCCGCGGACGGGCACTGCCGCGGACGGGCGGCGCCTTCGCCTACTGGTGCACCTTCTCGTAGTGCCGCGCCGCCTTCGCCCGGTTCCCGCACACCGCCATCCGGCACCAGCGCCGCCGGCCGTTCTGCGAGGTGTCGAAGAAGTGCAGGATGCACGCCTCGTGGGCGCACTTCTTGACCCGCTGCGGCCCCTGGCCGAGCAGCACCAGGAAGTCGTCGACCGCGAGCCAGGCCGCCAGCCACTCCGGCGCGTCCACCTCGACCCGGTCCCGCGCCCCCGTCGCCGAGGCCTCCCGCCGGACCCGGCCGTGCCGCAGCACCGCGTCCAGTCCGGCCAGGGCCACCGGCCCCACGGCGCCGCCCCCGTCCAGGTCCCGGACCGCCGCCGCCAGCGCCTCCCGCGCCTCCCGGACGGCCGCCAGCCCGGCCCCGTCGGCCGCACAACGCCCGGCCAGCCCGGCCGAGGAGAGCCAGATCGCGTAGCCGTCCGGTTCGCCGAGCAGGTCGTTGACCGGGGTCCCGGCCCACCGGGTGTTCAGCAGGTCGAGCGCCAGCGGCTCACCGAGCAGCGGTCGCGGGTCCCGCGGGTCTGCTGTCCGCTCCGTCATCGGCACTCCCTCGCTCTCGCCCGGTCCACGAGTCTACGTCGGGGCGGTCCGTCGGGGCGGTCCGTCGGGGCAGTCCGTCGGGGCCCGCCCTCGCCGCTCCGCCGGGACCCGTTCCCGTGCCCCGGACCGGCCCCGACCGAACGGACCGGAAGGTCTGTTTCCGCTCCGTTCCGCGATCGTCAACCCTCCGCTCGCCCGCTCGTGACCACTGTCATACGCAGGACTGATGACGTAGCCTCTCGACCGTGCATAGGGTTCCCCACAGCTCGGCGAGGCCGTTGACGGCGCACTCCCGCGCCGATCCGGCTCTGCCGCACCCGCTCGGTGGGGAGAGTAACCGCATGGCCTCACAGAACCCCCAGGACGCACGGCTGAGACAGGTCGGGCCACGCCCCGACGTGCCCGCCGCCGTGCCCCCTCAGCCTGCCCTCCAACCGCCCGCCACCGCGTCCGCCGGACGCCCGAGCCCGACCGGCGGTTTCGCCGACACCCTGCACCTCGCGATCGAGGCCAGCGGCCTCAGCCTCGACCGGATCCGGGCGGCCCTCGCCCAACGCGGCGTCAGGGTCAGCGTCACGACGCTCAGTTACTGGCGGCGCGGTCGCAGCCAGCCCGAGCGGGCCAGCTCGCTGCGCGCGGTGCACCTGCTGGAGGAACTGCTCGGCCTCCCGCACTCCACGCTCTCCTCGCTGCTCGGCCCGCCCCGCCCGCGCGGGCGCTGGGCCGCCAACGCCAACGCCAGCCACCTGCGGCTGGAGGACGTCTGGCCGGGGGAGCAGGAGATCGCCGACGTCTTCGCCGAACTGGACGCGCCGCCGGCCGGCGAGCTGGAGCGGCTGTCGATCCACGACTCGTACTACGTGGACGCCGACCGGCGCGGCAACCTGCTGAGGATGCGGCAGGTGGTCCGGGCGACGGTGGCCGGCGTGACCCGCTGCCTGGTCGTGCACAAGGCCGACGAGGAGGCCACCGGCTGTCCGGAGATCACCGGGGTCCGGCACGGCCGGCTCGGCCGGGTCCGGCGACGCCCCGACGCCGGCCTGATCGTCGGCGAGCTGATGCTGGACCGGCCGCTGGGGCTCGGCGACAGCACCGTCTTCGAGTACGAGGTGGAGATCCCGTCCGGCGGCGCCGAGACGCTGGAGTACAGCCGCCGCTTCGCCACCCCGGTGCGCGAGTACGTGCTCCAGGTGCACTTCGACCCGACGCGGGTCCCGGCCCACTGCGAGCGGTACGACCGCGACCCCGGGGCGGACGTCGACCGCCGCCGCGAGCAGCTCTGGATCGGCGCGTCGGCCAGCGCCCACGTGCTCGCCCCCGACCAGCAGCCGGGCCACATCGGCATCCGCTGGGAGTGGGAGTAGCCCCTCCGCCGCCCGGCGCCGGCTCTCCGCTCCACCCCTTCCCACCCCTGTCATGAACGAGCCACGCCCCTCCCGCCTAACCCTTTCATGCAGCAGTAACGGTTGACGATCCCCTACCTAACCACTACCGTCGTCAGTAACGGTTAGCCAGTCGCGCCCTCCGGGGCGCTCTGACCACGGGAGTGACCAGGCATGTCCGGCACCATCAGCAGCACCCTGCAGACCGGCCACGTGGGTCTGAACGTCACCGACCTCGACCGCTCGACCGCCTTCTACCGGCGGCTGCTCGGCCTGGAGCTGCTCAAGGAGGGCACCGGCCCCGAGCAGCGCTTCGCCTTCCTCGGCCGCGACGGCCGCCCGGTGCTCACCCTCTGGCAGCAGAGCGCGGGCACCTTCGCCACCGCCGCCCCCGGCCTGCACCACCTCTCCTTCCAGGTCGACTCGCTGGACGAGGTCCGTGCCGCCGAGGCGCTGCTGCGCGAACTGGGCGCCTCCTTCGCCTACGACGGCGTCGTCCCGCACGGCGAGGGCGCGGCCTCCGGAGGGATCTTCTTCACCGACCCGGACGGCATCCGGCTGGAGATCTACACCCCCCAGGGCGTCGACGGGACCGGCGCCGAGGCTCCCGCCGGGTCCGCCCCGACCTGCGGCTTCTTCTAGGACTCGACCGAACGGGCACCGGGAGGCACACCATGACCACGGACACGCCCTACCACCCCGGCGAACGGGCCGCCCAGGCACGGGCCGGCCGGCTGGACCGGGCCGACCACTCCGGACGCGCCGTGGGCAGCACCGTCCCGGCCGTGGCCGCCCGGTTCCTGACCGAGCGGCGGATGCTGGTGGTCGGCGCCGCCGACGCCGACGGCCGCCTCTGGGCCACCCAGCTCAGCGGCGCCCCGGGGTTCCTCCGGGCCGCCGACGAGCGGACCCTGACGGTGGCCGCCCGGCCGTCCGGAGACGACCCGCTGGCGGGTGCCCTGGCCGGCCCGGCCGAGGTCGGCACCGTCGCACTGGACCCGGCCGCCCGGCGCCGGATGCGGCTGAACGGCCGCTCCGTGCCGGACGGCCGGGGCGGCCTGGTGATCACCGCCGACCAGGTCTACGCCAACTGCCCGAAGTACATCCAGCGCCGCAGCCCGGTGGACCGCCCGGAGGCCGGCGCCCCTCGCAGGGTGGCCGGCGGCCCCGCCCTCAGCACCGCCCAGCAGCTGACGGCGGCCACCGCGGACACCTTCTTCGTCGCCACCGCCGGACCGGACGGCCGGGTCGACGCCTCGCACCGGGGCGGCAACCCGGGCTTCCTCAGGGTGCTCGGACCGGACCGGCTGCGCTGGCCCGACTACGCGGGCAACAGCATGTTCATGACCCTGGGCAACCTGGAGCTCGACCCGCGCGCCGGACTGCTGATCCCGGACTGGGAGACCGGCGGGGCGCTGCTGGTCACCGGCGAGGCGCGGACCGACTGGTCCGACCCCGCCGGGGCCGGTCTGCCGGGTGCCGAGCGGGTGATCGACCTGACCGTCACCGACGTCCTCGAACTGGCCGACGCCACCCCGCTGACCTGGACCGATCCCGAGTACTCACCGGCGAACCCGCGATCTGCGGGCTGACCCGCCGACGGCTGACCTCCCGCCAGGTCGGCACCGTCACTACCGCCTCCCGCGCACCCGCGCCACGCCCGGGCCGCCGAACGGTCGTCACCCGACCGGCGCAGTCCACCGCGCCGACCAGGTGCCCGATTTGGGACTTTGGTCCCGATAACACGCGCTGTCGCCCTGGGAAGGACCGTCCTGTCACGCCGTCAGCGGTGACCAGTCCGACCAGGAGAAAGAGGCGGAGCATGACCCTCACCGACCGACCGATCCCGTTGCTGGAGTTCGACGAGATCGAGCCCGACGCGGACTGCATATGCGGGGGCTGCAGCGCCCGCCGCCGCGCCCGACTGCACGCCGCACCGGTGCACGAGGGCGGCCACGCCGCAGCCCGCAGCGTCCGCCGCCGGGCCGCCGTGCTGATGGCCGCCGTCGGGACGGCCCTCGGCGGCGGCGCGGCCGGCGCCGCCGCGGCACCGGCCCCGACGCCCACCCCCGGCGGCTCCGCCACCGCCCAGCCGAAGACCCCGCAGGGCGAGGTCAGCGGCCTCTACGGCGACTCCCCGTCCGCCCGCGGGCTCTCCGCCCCGCGCGCCGCCCAGCCGGTCACCCGGGCGCAGATCATCGAACGGGCGCAGCGCTGGGTCGACCAGAAGGTCCCGTACAGCATGAGCCGGTACTGGTCGGACGGCTACCGCCAGGACTGCTCCGGCTTCGTCTCGATGGCCTGGGGCCTGGGCAGCAGCCAGACCACCTGGACGCTGCCGAACGTCGCCGAGCGGATCGCCAAGGCGGACCTCCAGCCGGGCGACGTCCTGATCTACAACAACCCCGCCAATCCGCAGGCCGGCTCGCACGTGACGGTCTTCGGCGGCTGGACCGACTCCACCCGCACCCGCTACCTGGCGTACGAGCAGACCTCGCCGGGCACCACCAAGCGGTCCACGCCGTACGCCTACTGGAACAACTCCGGCTCGTACGTCCCGTACCGCTACAAGGCGCTCTCCCCCGGCGGCGACGGCGGCGGAACGAACGGCGGAACGAGCGGCGGCGGCAGCAGCGACGGCTCCTCCTCGACCGCCTTCCCGGGTGCCGACAAGTTCGGCCCCGGCGCGGACAACGCGTACGTCACCAGGCTCGGCCAGATGCTGGTGCAGCGCGGCGGCGCCCGGTTCTACGGCACGGGCCCCGGGCCGCGCTGGAGCGAGTCGGACCGGCGGGCCACCGAGGCCTTCCAGCTCGCCCAGGGCTGGCGCGGCGCCGAGGCCGACGGCATCCCCGGCAAGGACACCTGGGACTACCTGGTCAACGCCAAGGGCCGGAACATCGACGGCGGCGCCCCGCTCCCGCCGCCGCCGGTCGGCCCCGGCACCGGCGCCGGAGCGCCGCCCTTCCCCGGTCGGGCCGCGTTCGGGCCGGGCGCCGCCAACGACAACGTCCGGCGGCTCGGCGAGCAACTGGTCCGCAAGGGATTCGGCCGCCACTACACGCAGGGCCCGGGCCCGCGCTGGACGGAGTCCGACCGGCGAAACGTCCAGGCCTTCCAGGAGTCCCTGGGCTGGCGCGGCGCCGAGGCCGACGGCTACCCCGGCCCGGACACCTGGAAGCGGCTCTTCTCCTAGGGACCGCCCGACCGGGGACCGCCCCGGGAGCCGTCCGACCGGGAGCCGTCCGACCGGGGGCCGACCGGCCCCCGGGGGGCCCGGCTCACACCGCGCGTCCGTCCGGCAGGGGAACACCGGGCGGGCGCCCCGACATCCAGTGGAAGAGCCCCATCGCCACGCTGGTCGCCAGGTTGAAGCTGGAGACCCCGGGCCGCATCGGCACCGCGACCAGCCGGTCGGCCCGCGCCTTCAGCCCCGCCGAGACACCGTGCCGCTCGGTGCCGAAGGCGAGCACCGCGTCGTCCGGGAAGGCCGTCTCCCGGATGTCCGCACCCTCCGGGTCCAGCACGTACAGCGGGCCCGCGGGCAGGTCCGGGAGCGTCAGCCGCTCGACGGCGGTGGCGAAGTGCAGGCCCGCGCTGCCCCGGAGCACGCCCGGGTGCCAGGGGTCGAGGTCCCCGGTGGTCACCACCCCGGCCGCGCCGAAGCCGGCCGCCAGCCGGATCACCGCGCCGACGTTGCCCAGGTTGCGCGGGTCCTCCAGCAGCACGACCGGTGCCGTCCGCGGCCGGCGGTCCAGCGCGGCGCGGTTCGCCTCGACGGTCGGCCGGGCGGCCAGCGCGATCACGCCGGTCGGGTGGAGCCGGGGCGCGAGCCCCCGCAGCGTCTTCTCCGGCAGCTCGGCGGCCAGCCCGTCCAGCGCGGGGGAGACGTCCGGGGCCAGCTCGGCGGCGAGGGCCAGCAGCGCGGCCCGGTCGGCGGTCAGCACCTGCCGGACGGCGCCCCCGAACCGCAGTGCGTGCTTCAACGGGTGGAACCCGTCCAGCAGCACCGTTCCCGGTTCCTCGGCGCCGGCCCGCCAGGCGCGCAGCAGTTCTTCGTCGTTCACGCCGCTCACTCTGCCGGACCGGGCTCGCCCGGTCGTCCCGCGGCGGCGATCACCTGGTCGAAGGTGAGCGGCCCACCGGCCTCCGCACCGGCCTCCGCACCGGCCTTCCCACCGGACTCCTCCGCGGACTCCTCGACGGCCGCGCCCGGCCGCAGCCCGGCCAGCGCCAGGTCCAGGTGCCGGTGGACCAGCGCGCCCCCGGCGTCGAGCACGGCCAGACCGCCCGGCAGCGGCCGGGAGACCCGGACGCAGAGCAGCACCAGGTCACCCATCCCGATATCCGTGCGCAGCTGCCCCGCCTCCTGGGCCGCGCGCAGCAGCTCCTCGACCGCCGCGACCGCGCCGGTCCGGGCGGCGACCAGCTCCTCGTCCACGACCAGGCGTTCCAGCAGCACCACGATCGCCGCCCCCATCCGCAGGTCGGCGGCGGCGTGCACGAAGCGGCGCAGCGCGCGGTACGGGTCGGCCTCGGCCTCGCGGGCCCGGTCGGCCGCCTCGGCGAGCCGGGTGAGCAGATCGGTGACCAGGGCCCTGACCAGTGCCTCCCGGTCGGGGAAGCGCCGGTAGAGCGTCCCCGGGCCGACGCCGGCCCGGCGCACGACCGCGTCCAGCGGAGCGTCCGGGCCCCGTTCCAGGAAGACCTCGCAGGCGGCCTCCAGGATCCTGCGCCGACTGCGTTCCGCGTCCGCTCTCATCACCAGCCCCTTAACCGGAGAGATTCTCTCCCCCTATGCTACCGTCCTGACAGGCGGAGAAAATCTCTCCGCTTAAGCGGGGCACCCTTCCGAGGAGCGACGCCATGACGACCACCTCATCGCCGGCCATCCACACCGACATCGACGGCACCGGGCACGACCGCGCGGCCGTCCTCGCCTGGGAGCTGGACCGCGCCCGGGCCGCTCTGCGGCTGCTCAAGCAGCGCCTCGGCGACGACCGCACCCGCGAACTGCTCGCCCCCGACACCGCCGCGGCCGACGCCGCGATGGCCGGCTGGCTGCACGCCTCCGGCGGGCGGTGGCGCGCGGCCGTCACCGAACTGACCGCCACCGGCATCGACGCCGCGACCTTCCTCGCCTGGTGGCAGGGCCGGCTGCACGCCCCCGACCGGGCCGCCCTGCTGGCCGCCAACCCCGAGCACTACCTCGCCGACTCGGCCGACGGGACGGTCGAGATCATCGAGACGGTCGGCGACGGACCGCTCCGCTTCGTCCTCCGCTTCCGCCCCACCCCGGCGACCCCGGCGTACCCGGTCCGGATCGGCGGCACCGGCCACCTGGCGGACGGCTCCGAGGTGCTGCGGGTGATGCACGAGTTCGCCGACTCCCCGCAGGGCCTGCGGATCCGGCTCACCGTGGAGTTCCCGGCCGCGGCCCCGACCGGGTTGTCGACCGGCCACCAGTGGCACTTCGCCTGCGAGTTCGCCAACTGGCTGGAGGCCGCCGCGGCGGCCTGACCGGCGGGTCCACCCCCCGGACCTCGTCGGACCAGGGCCGGGCCCGCCTAGCGACCCGACGGCTCCGGTTCGCGCTGCGCGGTCGCGGTCGCCGTCCCGCCGCCGCGCAGCGCCCGCTCCAGGTCCTTCAGCGCCTGGAGCAGCAACCTGGTCCCGGTCCGCAGCACGTCCCGCTGCACCTCGCCGGGCGACCCGGCGAGCCGCTGCTCCAGCCGCTCCTGTGCCTCCCGGACGGCGTCGAACTCCACCGGCTGCCCGGTCAGCAGGGCGCCCGCCGCCAGCGCCGTGGCCAGCTGCAGCTCCTCCGCGAACTCCGCCGCCCCCGGCACCGGATCGGCGTCGGCCGCGGGCAGGTGCGCCTCCAGCAGCACCGCGACCCGCCCGAGGTGGCCGACCGCCGCCCGGGCCCGGTCCAGCTGGCGACGGCTCACCCCGGGCAGTCCGGAGGCGTGCCGCCCCGGCTCGGCGTCGGCCCGCTGCATCGCCTGGAGCAGCTCGGAGCGCGCCTCCCGGGAGTCCAGCAGTGCCGCGCGGACGGCCCGTCCGCGCGGCGCCGCCGGACGCTCGTAGACCGCGATCACCTCGGCCGCGTACCGTCCGGCGGCGGCCAGCCACTCGGCCAGCCGCTCACCGAGCCGGGCGGTCTGCCAGGTCGGGAAGAGCGCGTAGACCAGCAGGGCGACCGACCCGCCGAGCAGGGTCAGCCCGACCCGCTCGACGGCCGTCGTCAGCGGGTTCCCGGCCTGCAGCCCGAGCAGGAACACCACGTACGAGGAGATGCAGACCGTGATGACCGCGTAGCCGGTGCGCAGGGTGAGGTAGGCGCCGCCGATGCTGAGCACCGCGAGGACGGCCAGCACCCACTCGCCGGGGCGCGCGAGCTGCACCACCAGCGTGGAGACGGCCACCCCGACCATGGTCCCGGCCAGCCGGGCGACCCCCCGGCTGTAGGTCTGCGCGAAGTCCGGCCGCATCACCATCGCGGCCGTCATCGGCGCCCAGTAGCCGTGTTCGAAGCCGACCAGCCGGGCCAGCAGGTAGGCGACGGTCACCACCCCGGCCAGCCGGACGGCGTGCTGGAAGACCGCCGAGCGCGGCTGGAACTGCCGCCGCACCGCGCGCAGCGCCGTGGGCAGCATCCGGACCAGCGGCGGCTTGCGCAGCGCCCCGCCGGCCTGCACCACGGGGGTGTCGATGGTGTCCTCGGCGCCCCGGTCCAGCGTGTCGGAGGCCTTGCGGAGCAGCCCGGCCAGTCGGCGGGCGGAGCGCCGGGCGGCGCCGCGCAGTTCCGGCCCCTCGGTCCGGGCGGCGAGGGTGAGCGCGGGCGCCGAACGCGGGAGCTGGAGCGGGTCCCCGGTGCGGATCGCCCGGGCCAGCGCGTCCATCGCCTCGGCGGCGGCGGCCAGCACCTCGCGGGCCCGGTCGCGCTCCGGCCCCTCCTCGGGGGCGCCGACCTTGGGGTCGGCGATCGCCGCCAGGGTCGGCCGGACCCGTTCGGCGATCCCGCGCAGGCCGCGCAGTTCGGGCGGCCGGTTCCGGTCCTGCCAGGGGGTGAGCGCGGCGGCGTGCCGGGCGGTCATGAACGGTTCCGGGTCGACGTGCGCGGTCGGGTCCTGGCGCAGCCGGCGGGCGTAGTCGGCGAGTTCGGCGTAGGTGTCGGCGAGCGCCTCCCGCTGGACGGTCCAGCTGCCGATCGGCCAGACGGTGATGACCAGCGCCTGGGCGACGCCGCCCAGCGCGCAGACCAGCCCGTGTCCGAGCGCGGTGAGCGGGCTGACCGGCAGCTGGACCACGATCAGCATCACCGAGACGGTGTTGGCGGCGACCACCCCGGCGGTCGGCCCGATCGCCCAGGCCAGTCCGGCGCCGAAGGCCCAGACCGCCAGCAGCACCGGGAACGCCCCGGGCACCCCGGCCGCCAGGTAGCCGAGGAAGGTGCTGACGCCGAGTCCGATCCCGGCGGCGACGGCGAGCGTGGCCCGGGGCCGGAAGCTGCGCTGGAAGGTGGCGGTCCCGGCGATGAACGCGCCCATCGCGGCCGAGGTGGCCAGCTCCGGCCCGCCCAGGGCCAGGGTGGGGAAGAGCACCGCCGCCACCGCGACCGCGCCGCGCAGCGCCCGCTTGGGGTCGGTGAGCGCCCGGTCGACGGTCAGTCCGGTCCGCGCGGTGTCTCGAAGGGCGGCGAACCAGGACATAGCGGTCAGCTTAGGGGAGTGGCGCCCTTCTCCCCGCCAGGGACCCGGCCCACGCGGCGGACCGTCCGGCCCACCCGTCGACCGGCCCACCGCAACGCCGCCGTCGGCAGGAAGACCGCGTCCGCCGCGATCATCGCCAGCGAGAACACCGGGAGCCCGAGCAGCACCGCGATCCCCACGTGCTCGGCCATCATCACCACCAGCAGCGTGTTCTTGACCCGCCGGCTGACCAGCGTGAACGGGAACGCGACCTGGAGCAGGACCGTCCCGTAGGTGATCAGGAAGACCGGCAGCAGCGCCGACCCGACCAGCCCGGACAGCCCCGGCCACGGCGTGAAGTAGTCCAGGTGGAGCGGGTAGTAGAGCGCGGTGCCGTCCTGCCAGCGCGAGCCCTGCACCTTGTACCAGCCCGCGGTGGCGTAGATCAGCACCACCTCGACGGCGATCACCAGCATCGCGCAGTTGTGCACCATGGTCGCCAGCGCGTCCAGCACCGCCCGCGTCTCGCCGTCCGGCGCCAGCCGCCCGGCCAGCCACCAGAGCCCGGCCACCGCCCAGAGCGCCCAGAACACCGGCCCCCATCCGACGTACGGGAACGTCGCGGTCGTCCAGGCCAGGCTCTCCCCGGAGAAGCCGCCCAGCCCGCAGACCAGCAGGACGGCGCCGAGCACCGCCCAGAGCGCCACCCCGGTCCGCCCGGACCCCGCCCGCCGGGCGTCCAGCGACCAGACCTCCGCGCAGCGGGTGAAGACCAGGTAGACCGCCATCAGGTGGACGACGTTGTCGCCCCCGTCGCCGAGGAAGACGTTGCGGTTCTGCAGCGAGAGCACGGTGACCAGGAACAGCACCGTGCTCGCCCTGGTCCGCCAGCCCAGCAGCACCGCCAGCGCGGCCAGCACCGCCAGGTGGTAGACCAGCTCGAACCAGAGCCGCCCGCCGAACCAGGGCAGCACCGTCAGCGCCCCGTTGTCGGCCAGCAGCCGCTCCGCCAGCTCCGTTGACCAGGGCGAGGTGTCGCCGTACAGCAGCCGCCGGTTGGGCCACTCGCGGAGCAGGTACACCATCCAGACCAGCCCGAAGCCGATCCGCACCGTCGCCGCCTGGTACGGCCCGAGCACCCGTCCGGTGAACACCGCGAACGCCCGGGCCGCGAGCCGGACCGGCCCCGGCGGGCGCGCCGCGGGTTCGGCCTCCGGCGGCGAACCGGGCTGGCGGGGGATCCCGTCGAGCAGCCGCTCCCCGGCCTCGGCCGGAGTGACCTCGTTCACCCGAGCCCCCGGACGTCCTCGTCGCCCACCGGCCACCAGGGCAGCTCCCGGACCTTCGGCGCGGGCGGCGGCGCCTCGTCGCTCCACTCCGGCGGCGGGACGGTCGTCGTGGTCACCCGCAGTTCGACCTCCAGCACCGGCCGCCCGTCGACGCTCCGGCCGATCCGCTGCAGCACGATCCGCTTCAGGTACTCCTCGGCCAGCCGGCCGCGCGGATTGACGAGCGACTCGTCCTGGGCGTTGTGCGAGCCGTCGTAGAAGTCCCAGGCGCGGCGGAGCATGTTCTGGTCGGCGTGGCTGGGCGCCGGGTTGCCCCGGATCGCCGCGAGGTCCCGGGCGGTCAGCCCGACCCAGTCGTGGGTCCGGACGCCGCCGTCCTCCGCCGCCGTCCGCGCCCGGGCGTCCACGGTGACGTTCTGCTGCAACGGGTTGGGGGCGAACAGCTTCCAGTTCTGTTCGAACTCCGGGTAGACCAGGCCGTCGACCTGGTCCCGGTACCGCTGGGACAGCGAGTTGGCCGGTGCCACGTGCAGGAAGACCGCGCCGAGGAAGAGCCCGGTGGCGGCGGTCAGCACCACGGCGGCCGTCCCGAGCACGGCCCGCGCGGGCGCCGACCAGGCCCGGTGGACGGGCGGCGGGTCCGTGCTCTCGGCGCTCTCGGCCATGAACTCCCCCGGGGAAGGGTGGGGCCGGCACCGCGCCGGCCCGGTCGCGCGCCCATCCTGCCCTACTCCCCCGAACGGCGGGCCCGTCCGGACCACCGGAATCCGCGGGGGACCCCCGGGTCGCCCGCTACAGGACGAAGGCCTGCTGCCCGCCGCTGCTCACCATCGGACGGCCCGCGCCGTCCCAGGCGTACATGCCGCCGTCGACGTTCACCGCGTCCCGGCCGTTCTGCACCAGGTACTGGACGACCTGCGCGGAGCGCCCGCCGACCCGGCAGAGCACGTACAGCTTCCCGTCCGGAAGCTCACCGATCCGCGCCACGACCTCGCCGATCGGGATGTGCAGCGCACCGTCCACGTGCCCGGCGTCCCACTCGTCCTGCTCACGGACATCCAGCAGGGCGGCGTCGGCGGGGACGCCGGCGGCGTCGATGGTGGGGATCTGCGCGAACATCGTCTGGTTCTCCTGGGCGTCGGGATCGGCTCCGCCATTGTCCCCCACCGTCGCCGGGGCGCCGAGCAGCCGCTCCAGCTCGGCCTGCTGGGCGGCGGCCTTGGCCAGCAGCTGCTCGGCCAGCTCCTCCAGCAGCCGGTCCGGATCCTGCGGGGCGAGCGCCAGCAGCTCTCCCATCGCGGTCCGCTCCAGCCGCACCTGCTCGGCGGCGAGCCCGCCGATCCGGCCGGTCAGCCACTCCAGGCGGAGGCGCAGCCAGCCGAGCCGGTCGGGGGAGTCGACGGCCGGAGCCGCCTCGGGGGCGGTGGACCACTCGGCGGCCAGCGTCTCCAGCGCACCGGTGTCACCGAACGCGTACGCCTCGTTGACCCGGATCAGGAAGGCGGCCCGGAGCTCCTGCTCGGCCGGGTCGGTGGTGAGGTCCGGGTGGGCCCGGCGGACCAGCTCCCGGTAGACCCGCTGGGCGTCCCGACCGGGCCGGACCCGGGCCGGTGCGGCCGGCGGCGGCGGGGCGTCCTCCTGTTCCCGCACGGTGTCGAACAGCGCGTCCAGGTCGGGGAGTTCGTCCACCCTCCGGCGCGCCTCGGCGGCCTGCCTGAGGTCCTCCGGAAGACCGGTGCGGGCGGCCAGGGCCTCGGCGACCAGCGCGTCCAGCTCGTCCAGCCGGGCGTACAGCGGACCGAGCAGCTGGTGGTGGATCAGCGCGAAGTTGTCGATCTCGACCCGCAGGGTCTGCACGTCGACGTCCATGGTCAGCCAGGCGAGTTCGGCGGCGGCGACCCGCTCCTCCAGCTCCTGCTGCTCCGGATCCGTCCAGCGGACGGGGCTCTGCGCGGTCACTTCTCGCCTCTGTCTCGTCCTGGGTGGTTCCGTCCCGTCCTGCGACCCTACCCCCCGCGTGCGGTGCACCGGCGGGGTGGACGGGGAGTGCGGACCGGCGCACGCCACGTGACACGCAACTGATACCGAGGAATCTCCCCGTTTCGCTATCGAGTCCCGGCCCGTCCGTGCTTCGCTGGTATCCGCACAGCATGCCTTCCTCCGGAGAATCGGCCGTCTCCAGGCGTGGCGGCCAGGCGGGAGCAGACCCAATCCATGGTGGACGAGCCCAACTCCACATCGCGTCCGGCGGGTACCGAAACGGGGCCCGGAACCGCACCGGGTGACCAGCCGTCAGGGGTGGTCGCCCTGGTGCGGCTCGCCCTCGTGCTGGTCGACCGGAGCGGCCGGATCACCCAGTGGAGCCGGGCGGCCGAGGAACTGTTCGGACACCGCGCGGAGGTCGTCCACGACCGCCCCGCCACCGGCCTGCTGCCCGCCGCCGAACCGCGCAGCGTCCCCGCTCCGGCCGGGGCCGGGATCCCGCCGGCCCGCCGCCGGGACGCCTTCGACACCCTCGCCGAGCTGACCGCCACCGGGACCGCCTGGGCCGGGCAGCTGCCCGTGGTCGACCGCGAGGGGCGGCTGCGCGACGTGCTCTGGTGGGCCTACCCCGTGGACGGGCCCGTCGGCGGACTGCTGGCGCTGGCCGCCGACGCCCGCCCGCTGCGCTCGGCCGGCCCCCGGCTGGCGCTCGGCGAGCGGCTGCTGCCGTTCGCCGCCGCCCCCGGCGCCCGCGGCGGCTTCCACCGGATCTCCGCCGCGCTGACCGCCCCCGGCCGGCCCGTCCCCGCACCCTTCGCCGCGCTGCTGCCCGGTTCGGCCGAGCGCCGCGGGCCGCTGCTGGTCGCGCTGTCCCGGGGCGGCCTGCCGGCCCTGCGGCCCGACCCGACCAGCGTGCTGCCGGTCCGGCCCGCCGACCCGGCGGCCGGCACCGCCCACGCCGCCGCCGGGATCGGTCGGCGCTATCCGACCGCGCAACAGCGGGCCACCCGGCTCGGCCCGCCGCCGCAGCCCGAGCAGCCCGCACCCGGCCGCCGCCCGGCCGGCCCGCTGCCCGGCCAGCGCGAGGCCGCCCCGACCACCGCCGCCCCGACCACCGCCGGCGCCACCGCCGCCTCGCAGGCCGGAGCGGGCCAGACCGCCACCTCCCAGACCGGAGCGCCCCAGGCCGGCACCGCCGCGCCCGCCGCACCGGCCACCGTCCCGGCCCCGCCGAGAGGAACCACCGCCATCGAGCAGACCGCTGTCGGGTCGTCCGCCGTCGAGTCGTCCGCCCCCGGGCGCCGGCTCCACCCGGGCGAGCCCACCGCACCACCCACCGCACCCGTCCCGGTCCCCGGAGCCGTACCCGTGACCACCCCCGCGGCCCCGACCGGCCGGTTCGGCGCGTTCCTCACCAACGGCCAGGCGGGCGAGCAGCTGGCCCTGCTCAACGAGGTCGGCGGCAAGGTCGGTACCACCCTCGACCTCGGCTTCACCGCCCACGAGCTCTGCCAGGTCCTCGTCCCCCGGGTCGCCGACTTCGCCTGCGTCGACCTGGTCGACGGCCTGATCTCCGACTCCGAGCTGCCGGCCGCCCGCCCCGACGACGACACGATGCTCCGCCGGGTCGCCCTGGCCTGCAACGAGTCCGTCGGCGAGTGGGACCACGTGCTCGCCGAGGGCGCGCTGGTGGCCATGCCCCGCCGCACGCCGCCCGGCATGGCCCTCCAGCTCAACCAGCCGGTCCTGGTCCCGGTGGTCACCCGGGACGTCGCGGTCGACTACGCCGCCGCGCTCGGCGGCCCCAGGCTCGCCTCCGTGGTCTCCGGCCGCTCCATGCTGGTGGTGCCGCTCTCCGCCCGGGGCACCGTGCTCGGCATCCTCAAGCTGCTCCGGCTGCCCGACCGCGACCCCTTCGACGAGGGCGACGCCGCCACCCTCAAGGAGCTGGCCGCCCGGGCCGCGCTCTCGCTGGACAACGCCCGGCTGCACCGGGCCGAGTCGCGGGTCGCCACCACCCTGCAGCGGTCGATGATCCCGAC
Source organism: Kitasatospora sp. NPDC002965 (assembly GCF_040611255.1). NCBI lineage: Bacteria > Bacillati > Actinomycetota > Actinomycetes > Kitasatosporales > Streptomycetaceae > Kitasatospora > Kitasatospora sp. NPDC002965. The sequence goes on from NZ_JBEXNT010000002.1 coordinate 82,414, forward strand.
CCGCCCGCCGCAGATCCCCGGCGTCCAGATCGCCCACCGCTACCTGCCCGGCGACTCCCGCGCCGAGGTCGGCGGCGACTGGTTCGACGCGATCCAGCTGCCCGGCAGCCGGGTCGCCCTGGTGGTCGGCGACGTGATGGGCCACGGCCTGCACTCGGCCGCCGCGATGGGCCGCTTCCGCACCGCGATGCAGACCCTGGCCGCCCTCGACCTGCCGCCCGGACAGCTCCTGCGCCACCTGGACAACCTGGCCCACAAGCTCGGCGACGACCATCTCGCCACCTGCCTGTACGCGGTCTACGACCCCATCAACCGGACCTGCGAGCTGGCCAGCGCCGGCCACGTCCCGCCGGTCCTGGTCCACCCGGACGGCACCGGCGAGCTGCTGGAGATCCCGGCCGGCGCCCCGATCGGCGTCGGCGGCGTGCCGTTCGTCGCCAAGACCATCGACGTCTCGGACGGGTCGATGCTGGTGCTGTGCACCGACGGCCTGGTCGAGGTCCGGGGCGGCGACATAGGGGCCGGGCTGGCCGCGCTCTGCGGCAACCTGATCGACCCCCGGCAGAGCCCCGAGCAGGCGTGCGACGTGGTGCTGGACCGGCTCCACTCGGACGACCGGAAGGACGACGTCGCCCTGTTGGTCGCCCGGTTCGACGGGGTGGCCCCGAGCGAGGTCGCCACCTGGGACCTCACCGTCGACCAGCGCGAGGTCCGCCGGGCCCGCGCCCTGGTCCGCGAGCAGCTGGCCGGCTGGCACCTGGGGGCGCTCAGCGACACCACCGAACTCCTGGTCAGCGAGCTGGTGACCAACGCCGTCCGGGTGGCCCGGGACCGCGTCCAGCTCCAGCTGATCCGGGTGGACAAGCTGCTGGTCGAGGTCAGCGACGACAACCACAACCTGCCCTCGCTGGAGCCCGCCGAACAGCTCGGCGAGACCGGCCGCGGACTGACCCTGGTCACCAAGCTCGCCGAACGCTGGGGCACCGCCCGCAAGGCGGTCGGCAAGGTCGTCTGGTTCGAACTGCCCCTGCCCCCGCCGCCGCACTAGCGTCGCCCGGACCGCTCGGCACGGTGCCCCCCGGTCGCGGGCACCGTGCCCGTCCGTCCGCCGGCCCGTGCCCGTCCGGACCCGGTGCCCGGGTCCGGGCTACGGCACGGCCCGGACCGGCGCCCGGCGCCTGGCCTCGTTGGCGACCTCGATCGAGGCCGCCGCGGCCACCACGGCCGCCGCCCCGACCCCGGCCAGCACCCGCGGCCAGAAGTCCCCGAACACCTCCACCGAGACGGCGATCAGCAGCGCCGCTATCACCGCGACCACGTGCTCCAGACCGGCCAGGTTCGGCAGCACGACCGCCTCCCCGACCATCAGTGCCACCACCAGACCGGCGGTGAACCAGGCCCGGCTGCGGAAGGCGATGCAGATCGCCAGCGCCACCACGGCCGCCGACGGACCGGTGTCCCGCACGTGCGCGACCCACTTCGGGAAGCCGAAGACGTGCTCCGGTCCGATCGCCACCCCGACCCGGGCGAACAGCGTCCCGGCCAGGGTGCAGGTGTAGGCCACCACCAGGGTCAGCCGCCGGCCGAGCACGATCTCGGCGATGCCGAAGACGAGGAAGACCTGGGCCAGCGCCCCCCAGACCGGCAGGTCCAGGGCCGGCACGTACAGCGACAGCGGAGTGCGCAGCAGCGAGACCTCCAGCGGCAGCGCGGCCTTCACCACCCCGATCTGGGTGACGAACCGCTCCCCGCCCGGCAGGTGCTGGACGATGCTGAACAGCAGGATCAGGCAGGTCGCCGCGGTGGCCAGCGGGACGGCTGCGAACTTCTTCCGCACCACCCGTTCCCGGACGATCCCGAACAGCGTTCCCCACTCGGCGACAGCGGCCTCTCTGGCAATTGCCACCGGCCCCTTTCGCACGCCCCCCGCGTGGGCCATCTGATTCACTACCGTCTCCATATCCCCGAAGCCGGGAACGTTTCCCCGGCTACCCCCACATTAGAAGCCGGTTAAGGAATCCACATCGGCATCAATGTGGACCGAGGTCATCCTCAGGGGGGAGAGCTCACCCCGAAATCCCCCCATCCGGACGTCCGGCTCCCTCCGCCCCCCGGCGGAGGGACTACCCCTTCCCGTCCTTCGCCGCCACCGGCACCCGGGGCTCCGCGACGGCGGTTCCCGTGTGTCGACGACGGAACAGGGCGGGCAGACTCGGCGCGGTGATGAAGCCCTCGGCCCGGGCACTGGCGATGCCGATCCGCGGAATCTCGCTGCTCTTCTCGAACAGCAGATAACGCGGCTCCCAGATCGGCCGGTACTTGGCGTTCGCGCGGTACAGGGATTCGATCTGCCACCAGCGCGAGAAGAAGCCCAGAACGGAGCGCCAGAGCCGCAGCACCGGACCGGCGCCGAGCTTCGAACCGCGCTCGAAAACGGAACGGAACATCGCGAAGTTCAGCGAGACCCGGGCCAGATTCACCTCGCCCGCGCGCTGCAGGAGTTCGATCACCATGAACTCCATCAGACCGTTCTCGGTGTCCCGGGCCCGCCGCATCAGGTCCAGCGAGAGCCCGTCCGCACCCCACGGCACGAAGCTCAGCAGCGCCTTCAGCTCACCGTCGCCGTCGTGGCACTCCAGCATCACGCAGCGGCCGTCGCCCGGGTCGCCCAGCCGGCCCAGCGCCATCGAGAAACCGCGCTCGGTCGCGCCGTCCCGCCACTGGTCGGCCTTGGCGACCAGCTCGGCCATCTCCGACTCGGGGATCTCCTCGTGCCGGCGGATCCGCACCGTGTACCCGGCCCGCTTGACCCGGTTGTAGGCCTGCCGCACCACCCGCATCGCCCGGCCGTCGAGCGAGAACTCGTCCAGCTCGACGATCGCCTCGTCGCCCAGCTCCAGCGCGTCGAGGCCGTGCCGGGCATAGATCACGCCGGCCTCCTCGGAGGCGCCCATCACGGCGGGCGCCCAGGCGTGCTCACGGGCCTCGGACAGCCAGGCGTCGATCGCCCCCGGCCAGGCCTCGGGGTCGCCGATCGGGTCGCCGGAGGCCAGCGAGACACCACCGACCACCCGGTAGGTGACCGCCGCCTTGCCGCTCGGCGAGAACACCACGGCCTTGTCCCGGCGGAGTGCGAAGTAGCCCAGCGAGTCCCGGTCGCCCTGCCGGTCCAGCAGCCCGCGCAGGCGCTCCTCGTCCTCGGCGGTCAGCAGCTCCTTGTTGCGGGGGCTGCGGAAGGCGACGTAGAGCACCAGCAGGAAGAGCAGCGCGCCCATCGCGTTGATGACCGCGTTCACCCAGGTCGGGGCGTCGATCACGGAACGCAGGTGCTCGGACGGCGTGACGGTGACCATCCGGCCGACCGAGTAGCGGAACGTGTCCCAGAAGCCGGCGCCGTCGAGGTCGTTGGTCAGGGCGACCAGCGCGGCCCCGACCACCCCGCCGAAGCCCAGGCCGGCCACGAAGGTGGCCGCCGCCGTCTTCGGGTTGGAGCGGTCCCCCTTGGAGGTGAACTCCTTCCGGCCGATCACCAGGGCCAGCACGAACAGGCAGGTCAGCACGGTGGAGACGTAGTTCAGCGGGTGCTCGTTGAAGCCCTCGCCGGGCAGCGACATGGCGGCCAGGTAGAGCAGTGCGAACACGCCGGCGAGCGCGATGTTGAAGATCCACGCGGCCCGCTTGCGCCGCCGCATCGCGATCGCGAGGAAGGCCGACAGCACCGCGCTGCTCAGGCCCGCCGTCATCAGGTACGGGGTGAAGTACTCACCCTCGTTGTGCGTCTCGACCTGGTCCCGGAAGGGCACCAGCAGCACGGTGACCAGGTTCAGCAGGGCGAGCAGCCGCAGGTACCAGACGGTCGCCGCGGCGGCCCGGGGGCGCCAGCGCTCCAGGAGGCCGGGCCGGGACCCGGCGGAGGACGTGGACGGCTCCGGCTTCAGAGTGGACGACACAGCTCAATTCCAAACGATCAGATGGTGGGGCGCATCCGCACACGGCCCGAGGTCGGGCACTCCGTACAGGCCCGACGACCCGACCGACCGCTCGCCTCGGCCGGCAGACCGATGGAGCGGCAGCCAACTCCATGGTTCCCCACCCCGGGAGAGAATCGCGTGAACCAGGTAGGCGATTCACACCCCCGCCGAACGGCGGGGGTTCACGACCGGCCGAACCGCGGTCCCGCCCGCTCAGGCCCTACCCTCGAATCCAGTCATGCGGACCGGCCCGGCCCCGTCCGCCGAACCGAGGAGGGACCCATCACCACCACCCGCGTGCTGATCGTGGACGACGAGATCCTGGTGAGGTCCGGACTCGGGCTGATCGTCGGGTCCGCCGCCGACCTGGAGGTGGTCGGCGACTGCTCCGGCGGACAGGCCGAGGAGTACGTCCGCCGGCTGCGCCCGCACGTGGTGCTGCTCGACATCCGGATGCCCGACATGGACGGCATCTCGGTGCTCCGCCGGGTGCGCGCGCTGCCCGACCCGCCGGCCGTGGCGATGCTCACCACCTTCGACACCGACGAGTACATCGGCACCGCGCTGCGGGCCGGCGCGTCCGGCTTCCTGCTCAAGGACACCGCCCCGGAGCAGCTGGTGCACGCCGTCCGGGTGCTCGCGGCCGGTGGCAACATCCTCTCCCCGACCGTGACCCGGACGGTGATCGGCGGCTACGTCGACGGCGGCGGCCCGGACGCCGAGGCGGCGACCCTGGCCCGCACCCTGACCGGCCGCGAGCTGGACGTGCTGGCGCTCCTCGGCGAGGGCCTGTCCAACGCCGAGATCGCCGACCGGCTCTTCCTCGGTACCGGCACCGTGAAGGACCACATCAGCGCGATCCTCGGCAAGCTCAGCGCCGCCAACCGGGTCCAGGCCGCCGTCATCGCCCACCGGGCCGGGCTGGTGCGGCCCAGGCCGAGCGACGGGGCATGAGCGACCTCTCCCCCGGCAGACGGCTCCCGGCGGGGTTCACCGCCCCCTGGCTGATGCTCCTGCTGCCGGCGCTCTACTCCCTGGTCGACGCCGCCCTGGTGGCCCGGGGCGCCCCGCTCTGGCAGACCCTGCTCTCCGTGCTGGCCGCCGTCGCGCTGCTCTGGCGGCGGCGCTTCCCGGTCACCGTCCTGCTGCTGGTCATGCCCGGCAGCTACCTCGACGACATCTGGCTCGCCCCGATCACGGCCGTCTACACGGTGGCGGCCGAGCGCCCCAGCCCCCGGGTGGTGGTGCCCTGCGCCACCCTGTTCGCCCTGGTCGAGTTCTTCCACTGGCCGGTCTACGAGCAGACCTTCGCCCTCAGCCGGGACACCGCGCTGTACGCGATCCAGTCCGTGATGCTGGCGGCCGGACCGGCCGCCACCGGCCTGCTCTCGCGGACCAGGCGCGAGCTCGCGGCCCGGCTGGACGAGCTGACCCGGGGCCAGGCGCGGGAGAGCCGGCTGCTCGCCGAGCGGGTGCTGAGCGACGAGCGCGGCCGGCTGGCCCGGGAGATGCACGACGTCGTCTCGCACCAGGTCAGCCTGATCAGCATCCAGGCCGGCGCGCTCCAGGTCTCGACCCCCGACCCGGCCGCGGTGACCACGGCCCGCACCATCCGGGAGCTCTCCGTCCGGACCCTGGAGGAACTGCGCCAGATGGTCGGGGTGCTGCGGGCCGGCGGCCCGCGGATGGACACCCCGCTGGCTCCGCAGCCCCGCCTGGCCGACCTCCCCCGGCTGATCGAGGAGAGCGGGCTCGCCGCCGACGCCGAGCTGACCCCCGGCGACCGCCCCTGGCCCGAGGCGGTCGAGCGGGCCGCCTACCGCACCGTCCAGGAGGCGCTCACCAACATCACCAAGTACGCCCCGGAGGCCGCGGTGCACGTACGGGTCAAGGCCCGGGGACGCAGGCTGCGGGTGGAGGTCCGCAACGAGGCCCCGCCGGTCCCGCCCGTCCAGACGCTGCCGGGCGGCGGCCACGGCCTGGTCGGCCTGCGCGAGCGCGCCCAGCTGCTCGGCGGCTCGCTCGCCGCCGGACCCACCACGGACGGCGGTTTCGAGGTCCGGGCCGAGCTCCCGGCCAGCCGGAACTGACCCCCGGAACTGACCCCGGGACGCGCCTCGGAACGGGCCTCCTCCGGCTCCCTCCGGAGGCGGGGGCACCCCCGGAGAACGAGAAAACCCCGCAGGTCCGAAGACCTGCGGGGTTTCACTGTGCGCGAGGGGGGAGTTGAACCCCCACGCCCTTTCGGGCACTGGAACCTGAATCCAGCGCGTCTGCCTATTCCGCCACCCGCGCATGGGTGTCTGTCGTGGTTGCCGGCCGATCAGCCGAGCTGCTCGGTACCATGTGGCCCTTGCGTCTCTTCGATCCGGCCCCCTTGCGGGTGCCCCTTCCGACGTGGAAAACAGTAGCACGACCAGCGGGTCACCTCCGAATCCGTTCCCCGCAGAGGCCGGGCGCATCCGAACGGATGCCCGGCGAACAGGCGGACGAGGGATGGCGGGCCCGTCGAACGGGTAGCCCTGGCATGCTGCCGCCCGAATGCGTCACCCTGTGTGTCCGAGCCCACCCCCGGGCACCACGTGGTCCGGGAACCGTACGGATGGCCCCGGCGTGGATACGATCAGTACGGAAGTACCGCAAGTAGGCGCGACCGGCTCCCCGGAATCCGGTCGGCAGGCAGGCGAACGAACCCTGGAAGGGGGTGCCCCATGGGAGTGCTGAAGAAGTTCGAGCAGCGACTCGAGGGTCTCGTCAACGGCACCTTCGCCAAGGTGTTCAAGTCCGAGGTCCAGCCCGTGGAGATCGCCGGAGCGCTGCAGCGCGAGTGCGACAACAACGCGAGCATCTGGAACCGCGAGCGCACCGTCGTGCCCAACGACTTCATCGTCGAGCTGAGCCCGCACGACTTCGAGCGGCTGAGCCCCTACTCCGGGCAGCTGGGCACCGAGCTGTCCGGCATGGTCCGCGAGTACGCCGAGGCCCAGCGGTACAGCTTCATGGGCCCGCTCCAGGTGAACCTGGAGAAGGCGGACGACCTCGACACCGGCCTGTACCGGGTGCGCAGCCGCACCCTGGCGGCCGAGGAGTCCCCGCCGCCCCCGCAACAGCAGCAACAGGCGCCCGCGCAGCCCACCCAGCCCGGCTACGGGCGGCCGCCGGCCGCCCCGGCTCCCGGCGCACCGTGGCAGCAGCAGCAGGGCACCGCCCCGTACAGCCCGCCCCCGCCGCCCGCCGCTCCCCCCGCCGCGCCCCCCGGTGCCCCCGGCGGCGGCAACGTGCGCCCGTTCCCGGGCGCCGGCCACGGCACGTCGGTGCGCCGCTGGATCGAGGTGAACGGCGCCCGGCACCAGATCACCGGGAACGCGTGCGTGCTCGGCCGCTCGACCGAGGCCGACGTGCGCATCGACGACCCCGGAGTCTCCCGCAAGCACGCCGAGATCCGGCCCGGTACCCCCTCGATGGTGCTCGACCTGGGTTCCACCAACGGCATCGTGGTGGACGGACAGCACACCCAGCGCGCTACGCTCCGCGACGGCTCTCGAATCGTCGTGGGCTCCACCACCATCGTCTACCGACAGGTCGAAGGGTAGTGTCCGATTTGTTCGCGCGCTTCGCTCACTCACGGGCGGGCCGGCCATGTCAGAACTGACCCTCACGGTCATGCGGCTCGGCTTCCTCGCCGTCCTGTGGCTGTTCGTCATCGTGGCGGTCCAGGTGATCCGCAGCGACCTGTTCGGGACGAGGGTGAACCCCCGTGCGTCCCGCCGGGGCGCCGCCGCGGCCGCGGCCGGCACCGCGACCCCGGCGCCGGGACGCGGGGCGCAGGCCCAGCCCTCCGGCGGTCCGCAGACCCAGGGCGGCGGGCGCCGTCGCGGCGCACCCACCCAGCTCGTCGTGGTCCAGGGCTCGCTGGCCGGGACCACCGTCGCGCTCCAGGGCCAGACCATCACCCTGGGCCGGGCTCATGACTCCACCATCGTGCTGGACGACGACTACGCGTCCTCCCGGCATGCCAGGATCTATCCCGACCAGACTGGGCAGTGGACGGTCGAGGATCTAGGCTCCACCAACGGCACCTATCTGGACCGTCAGCGCCTGACCGCGCCGACCCCGCTCCAGCCTGGCATGCCGATCCGTATCGGCAGGACCGTCATCGAACTGCGGAAGTAGTAGCGCATGAGGGACAGCATCCCGTCCATGACCCAGAGGGGGGCACAGGTCGCATGACCCTGGTGCTGCGCTTCGCCGCCGGCTCCCACAAGGGACTGATCCGGGAGGGGAACGAGGACTCCGGCTATGCCGGCCCGCGGCTGCTGGCCGTGGCCGACGGCATGGGCGGTGCGGCGGCCGGTGAGGTCGCGTCCTCCGAAGTGCTCGGCTCGATCGTCCGGCTGGACGAGGACGTGCCGGGCGCCGATCTGCTGACCCTCCTCGGCGATGCGGTCCAGGGCGCCAACGACCGGCTTCGCCAGATGGTCGAGGAGGACCCGCAGCTCGAAGGCATGGGCTGCACCCTCACCGCGATGCTCTGGACCGGCCAGCGGATGGGCCTCGTCCACGTCGGCGACTCCCGCGCCTACCTGCTGCGCGACGGCGCACTGGTGCAGATCACCCAGGACCACACCTGGGTGCAGCGGCTGGTCGACGAGGGCCGGATCACCCCGGAGGAGGCCGAGACCCACCCGCAGCGCTCACTGCTGATGCGGGCGCTGGACGGCCGCGGCCAGGTCGAGCCCGACCTCTCGATCCGCGAGGTCCGGGCCGGCGACCGCTACCTGATCTGCTCCGACGGCCTCTCCGGCCCGGTCAGCCACCAGACCCTCCAGGACACCCTCGGCAGCTACTACTCGCCCGAGCAGACCGTGCAGGAGCTGATCCAGCTCGCCCTGCGCGGCGGCGGTCCGGACAACATCACCTGCATCGTCGCGGACGTCCTCGACGTCGGCGCCACGGACACCCTGAGCGGCCAGTTCAGCGACGTCCCCGTGGTGGTCGGCGCGGTCGCCGAGACCCCGCCGTCCTCGGCCGCCGCCGACCGGTCGATCCGCGACACCCCGGCCGGCCGTGCCGCCGGGCTCGGCCGCGGCCCGCAGGGCGCGTTCGGCCCGGCCGCGGGCTACGACCCCGGCCACCCGGGCGACGGCCAGGGCGGCTTCGGCCCGGCCGAGGGCTACCCCGAGGGGTACCCGGAGGGCTACGCCGGCGAACCCGCGGCGTACGGCGCCGAGGACTTCGACGAGGAGCCCCGCCCGAAGCGGAAGAACCGGGCGCTGGCGTTCTCGCTGGTCGGCCTGGTCACGCTGGGCCTGCTCGGCGCGGGCGGCTTCTTCGGCTACCAGTGGACCCAGAGCCAGTACTACGTCGGCGCCGACGGCGACCACGTCGCGGTCTACCAGGGCGTCCACCAGAGCCTGGCCGGACTGAACCTCTCCTCGGTGCACACCCCGTACAAGGACATCGAACTCAAGTTCCTGCCGCAGGACCAGCGCACCCACGTCGCCAACACCATCTCGGCGAGCAGTCTCGGCGACGCCGGCGACAAGGTGAAGAAGCTGGGCGAGCAGGCCGCGCTCTGCCGCAAGGTCGCCGACGCCCGGACCGCCGCGGCCAACACCGTCCCCGGGACGGTACCCGCGCTCCCCGGGACGGCCCCGACCGTCCCCGCCTCGGCGGCCGGCGGACCCGCCGGGACGACGCTGCAGGCCGGGTTCGTGACCGCCACCGCGCCGCCCAGCCCGTCCACCACCCGGGCCCCGGCGGCGGGCGTGCCCTCGCCCACCCCGACCCAGAGCTCTCCGGCCCCCGCCACGCCGTCCGCGGCCGCGCCCAGCCAGAGCGCCGCCGCACCGGCCGCACCGCAGAACGACCTGCCCGGCCTGAGCGACGAGGAGCGGCAGCGGGCCGACTCCTGCCCGAAGCCGTGACGGCCGCGACCCGACATAGGCCCGCCCCGCGCGGGCCCGCCGGCCGGCAGGGAGCGGCCACCACGTGAGCGAGCAGACCACCGAGAGGCGTTCCCGGGCGAACGCCCCCGCCGGTCCCCGGGTGTCCCCCGGGCCCGGGGCCGGGGGAGAGGCGGGAGCATGAGCACCTTCGACCTGAGCAACGACGCGAACAACCGGTCCGACGGACGCCGGGCCGGCGGTGTCCCCGCCGACCGCGCGTCCTCGCGGCGCCGCGGCAACACCACCATCTCGCCGCAGGGCACGCCGAACCGCCGCAACACCGAGCTGGCCCTGCTGGCCTTCGCGGTGCTGCTGCCGGTCCTGGCCTACGCCAACGTGGGCCTGGCGATGGACGACGCGCTGCCCACCGGCATGCTCGGCTACGGCCTCGGCATGGGGGCCCTCGCGCTGATCGCGCACCTGCTGATGCGGAAGTTCGCCCCCTACGCGGACCCGCTGATGCTGCCCATCGCCACCCTGCTCAACGGGCTCGGCGTGGTGATGATCTGGCGGCTCGACAAGGCCGGACCGCTGCTGCACAAGAACTTCGCGGCGGCCCCCAACCAGCTGATGTGGTCGGGGCTCGGGGTCGCGTTCTTCATCGTGGTGATGGTCTTCCTGAAGGACCACCGGGTCCTCCAGCGCTACACCTACATCTCGATGGTGGTGGCCCTGGTGCTGCTCGCCGCGCCGGCCTTCTTCCCGGCGCGCCAGGAGGACTTCGGGGCCAAGATCTGGATCCGGATGGGCGCCTTCTCGATCCAGCCCGGCGAGTTCGCCAAGATCATCCTGACCGTCTTCTTCGCCGGCTACCTGATGGTCAAGCGGGACGCCCTGGCCCTGGCCAGCCGCCGCTTCATGGGCCTCTACCTGCCGCGCGGCCGCGACCTCGGTCCGATCATCGTGATCTGGCTCCTCAGCCTGCTGATCCTGATCTTCGAGAACGACCTCGGCTCGTCCTTCCTGTACTTCGGCCTCTTCGTGGTGATGCTCTACGTCGCCACCGAACGGACCAGCTGGATCATCTTCGGCCTCCTGATGTCGGTCAGCGGCGCGGTCCTGGTGGCCTCCACCACCAGCCACGTGAAGACCCGCATCGACGCCTGGCTCGACCCGATGGCCGCCTTCTCGCCGAACCACCCGCCCGGCGCCACCGAGCAGATCGGCCAGTCGCTGATGGCGCTCGGCTCGGGCGGGGTGACCGGCTCCGGCCTCGGGCAGGGTCGGTCCTGGCTGATCGACTTCGCCGCCAAGAGCGACTTCATCCTCGGCTCCTTCGGCGAGGAGCTGGGCCTCACCGGCATGATGGCGATCTTCATGCTCTACGCCCTGCTGATCCAGCGCGGCCTGCGCACCGCCGTCGCCACCCGCGACCCGTTCGGCAAGCTCTTCGCCGTCGGCCTCTCCTCGGCCATGGCGCTCCAGGTCTTCGTGGTGGCCGGCGGCGTCACCGGGCTGATCCCGCTGACCGGTATGACCATGCCGTTCCTCGCCCAGGGCGGGTCCTCGGTGGTCGCCAACTGGGCCCTGGTCGCGATCCTGCTGAAGATCAGCGACAGCGCCCGCCGCCCGGGCGTGGAACCCGCTCCCGCCAGCGAGCTCCAGGGGGGAGCAGCCTCGTGAACAAGCCGATCCGCCGGGTCTCGATCTTCTGTCTCGTCCTGATCCTGGCCCTCATGGTGCGCACCAACTGGGTGCAGGGCGTCCAGGCCGACGCCTGGGCCACCAACAAGAACAACAAGCGCCAGGTCTACGACCGGTACGCCCACCCGCGCGGCAACATCATCGTCGACGGCCAGCCGGTCACCCAGTCCGCCTTCGTCAACGGCCTGCGCTACAAGTACAAGCGGTCCTGGGTCGACGGCCCGATGTACGCGCCGGTCACCGGCTACTCCTCGCAGGCCTTCGGGGCCAGCCAGCTGGAGCAGCTGGAGGACGGCGTGCTCTCCGGCAACGACGACCGGCTCTTCTTCCGCAACACCCTGGACATGCTGACCGGGGAGCCGAAGAAGGGCGGTGACGTCGTCACCACCATCAACGCCAAGGCGCAGAAGGCCGCCTTCGAGGGGCTCGGCAACAAGAAGGGCGCGGTCGTCGCGCTCGACCCGCGCACGGGCGCGATCCTGGCCCTGGTCTCCACGCCGTCGTACGACCCCGGTGTCTTCGCCGGCAACGAGTCCGCCGACTCCAAGGCGTGGACGGACCTCAACGCCGACCCGAACAAGCCGATGCTCAACCGGGCGCTGCGCGAGACCTACCCGCCGGGCTCGACCTTCAAGCTGGTCACCGCGGCGGCGGCGTTCGAGAACGGCCTCTACCAGAACATCGACGACGCCACCAAGACGCCGAACCCGTACGTCCTGCCCGGCACCAAGACCGAGCTGAAGAACGAGTCCGACAAGGAGCAGTGCGAGAACGCCACGCTCAAGTCCGGCATGGACCAGTCCTGCAACACGGTCTACGGCAAGATCGGCGCGGACCTGGGCAAGGACAAGATGCGGGCGCAGGCCGAGAAGTTCGGCTTCAACAGCACCGTGGACACCCCCGTCCGTTCCGAGAAGAGCGTCTTCCCGACCGACTCGACCCCGGACGGCACCGCGCTCGACTCCATCGGCCAGCACGACACCCGGGCCACGCCCCTGCAGATCGCCATGGTGACGGCGGCGATCGCCAACAACGGCTCGCTGATGCAGCCCTACCTGGTCGACCAGGAGCGCTCGGCCTCGCTGACCACCATCTCCAAGCACACCGAGAAGCAGTTCTCGCAGCCGATCAGCCCGGCCACCGCGCAGAAGCTGCAGGAGATGATGGTCTCGGTGGTCGAGAACGGCACCGGCAGGAACGCCCGGATCCCCGACCTGACGGTCGGCGGCAAGACCGGCACCGCCCAGCACGGCGAGGACAACGCGGGTCTGCCGTTCGCCTGGTTCACCTCCTACGCCAAGGCGGCCGACGGCCGCTCGGTCGCGGTCGCGGTGGTGGTCGAGGACGGCTCCAACAACCGTGACGGCATCAGCGGCGGCCGGCTGGCCGCGCCGATCGCCAAGTCGGTGATGCAGGCGACGCTCGGGAAGTAGCCGGCCGGTCCGGCCGGTCGTGCCCGGCCGACCGGGTCCGCTGGGCCCGCCTGATCCACCGCTTCCGCCCGTTCCGGGAGGCCCCCGGGGCGGGCGCGGACGGCTTCCGCGGGTGAGTGAAATGTCACGATCGGCACCCCTGTCCGGGTACCGGTCTGATATCGGCCTGCGGTCGACTCGGGTCCGGCGCGGTGCGACCGGTAGCGTATCCGCAGCAGCGGGTGTACCCGTTGCCGCCCGCGAGACGCCGCACGGTCCTGAACGCAGAACCACCCGGGGCCCGGGCGGCGTCACAGGGAGCGTGCGGGGACACCTACGTCAGAACCTCACCGGCGGGTGAGGGAGAGGGTCGGAACTATGGAAGAGCCTCGTCGCCTAGGCGGCAGGTACGAGCTCGGCGGCGTCCTGGGACGCGGCGGCATGGCCGAGGTGTACCTCGGCCATGACACCCGGCTCGGCCGCTCCGTCGCAGTGAAGACGCTCCGGGCCGACATGGCCCGGGATCCGTCGTTCCAGGCCCGCTTCCGTCGTGAGGCACAGTCCGCGGCGTCACTCAACCACCCCGCCATCGTCGCCGTCTACGACACCGGCGAGGACTACATCGACGGGATCTCCATCCCGTACATCGTGATGGAGTACGTCGAGGGGTCCACGCTGCGGGAGCTGCTGCACTCCGGGCGCCGGCTGCTGCCGGAGCGCGCGCTGGAGATGACCATCGGCATCCTGCAGGCCCTGGAGTACTCGCACCGGGCCGGCATCGTGCACCGCGACATCAAGCCCGCCAACGTCATGCTGACCCGGCAGGGCAACGTCAAGGTCATGGACTTCGGCATCGCCCGCGCGATGGGCGACGCCGGCATGACGATGACGCAGACCTCGGCCGTCATCGGCACCGCCCAGTACCTCTCCCCGGAGCAGGCCAAGGGCGAGCAGGTGGACGCCAGGTCCGACCTCTACTCCACCGGCTGCCTGCTCTACGAGCTGCTGACCGTCCGCCCGCCGTTCGTCGGCGACTCCCCCGTGGCGGTCGCCTACCAGCACGTCCGGGAGGAGGCTCAGCCGCCGTCCGTCTTCGACCCCGAGGTCCGCCCCGAGGTCGACGCGATCGTGCTCAAGGCGCTCGCCAAGGACCGCGACTACCGCTACCAGAGCGCCGACGAGATGCGCGACGACATCGAGCGCTTCCTCGACGGCCTGCCGGTGGCCGCCGCCCAGCAGGCCGCCGCCTACGGCATGGGCGCCGCCGGGTACGGCTACGACCAGAACGGCTACCCGCAGCACGACCCGTACGGCCAGACCAACATGCTGCCGCAGCACGCCGCCGGCGGGCCGACCACGGTGCTGCCGCAGGCCTCCCCGGCCGGCTACCCGCAGCCCCAGGGCCCCGGCTACGACGACGGGTACGGCCAGACCTACGCCGGCGCCCAGGGCGGCGGCAACGACGGCTACGACGACGGGTACGGCCGCAGCGGCCGGCGCGGCGGGGAGCCGCCGAAGAAGAGCAACACCTCCTGGATCGTGCTGGCGGTCGCCGCCGTCCTGGTCCTGGTGGGCACCTTCTTCGTCGCGCAGGCGATGTTCGGCAACTCGAAGGGCGACACCCCGAAGGAGGCGCCGAAGGTCGCGGTGCCGAACCTGGTCGGCAAGAGCCTGGCGGAGGCCAAGACGCTCGCCGCCCAGGCCGGTCCCAAGCTGGTGGTCACCGAGGGCGAGAAGGTCGCCTGCCCGGACGCCGCGGTGAAGAAGGACCAGGTCTGCACCCAGAACCCGGCGGTCGGCGGCCAGCTCGCGGAGGCCGGCACGATCACCGTGCAGCTCTCCTCCGGCCCGGCCAAGGCCGCCGTGCCGGCCGTGACCGGCAAGACCAAGGAACAGGCCGTCAAGGCGCTGGCCGACGCCGGGTTCACCAACGTCACCTCCGAGTACAAGGACGACGAGAACGCTCCGCTGGAGCAGGTCACCGGCCAGGACCCGCCCCCCAACGCGGGTGCCGACCCGACCGCCCCGATCAAGCTCACCGTCTCGCAGGGCAAGGCGAAGGTCGCCGTGCCCAACGTGGTCGGCCAGCCCAAGGAGGCCGCGCAGGCCACCCTGGAGAGCGCCGGCTTCCAGGTCGACGCCTCGAAGACCACCACGACCAACGACCCGAGCAAGGTCAACACCGTGGCCTCGCAGACGCCGACGGCCAACAGCAAGGTCGCGGCGGCCTCGAAGATCCAGCTGACCGTCTTCAAGGCGCCGGACAAGGTCACCGTCCCGCCGCTGACGAACGTCGTCCTCAGGGACGCCATCAAGCAGCTGGAGACCGCGGGCCTGAAGTACACCATCGTGTTCGGTCCGGCGGACCCGGCCTCGCTGGTCACCAGTTCCACCCCGCAGGCCGGGACCCAGGTGGACCCGCAGACCTCGATCGGGCTGATGACCAAGGCGGCGGATCCGCCCAAAGGGGGCGACACCCCCACCATCCCCGGGATCCCCGGTATCCCCACGCCCTCCAACACCAAAGGGGGACCCAACAACTAAGCCCTGGTTCCCCTGGTTCTGAGCACGTCGGAACCGGGTCGGCCGGCCGAGTTGTTTCCGGGAGCACCTGAACGCCCGAGCGCTTGAATGCCCGAGCGCTTGAACGCCCGAGGGCCCGTCGACGGAGTGTCGACGGGCCCTCGGGCGTTTCCGGGCGCCGGGCGCGCGCCGGGCGCCCCGCCGCTGCGGCGCGGCCTCAGGAGTGCCGCAGCTCCGGCGGCGGGGTGCGCTTGGCGTCCATGTCGTCCACCCGCACCAGGCTCCCCCAGACCGCCATCCGGTAGCGCGAGGTGTAGACCGGCGTGCAGGTGGTCAGCGTGATGTACCGGCCGGGCCCGGCGTAGCCGGAGCCCTTCGGTACGGGCGCGACGATGCCGGTGTCGAACTTGGACGTCTCCGGCAGGGTGTTGTCGACCCGGTAGACGTACCACTTGTCCCGTGTCTCGACGACGACCGCGGCGCCCTTGCCCACGGCGTCCAGGTCGTGGAACTTCGCGCCGTGGCCGTCCCGGTGCGCCGCCAGCGTGAAGTTGCCGGTGGCGTCCCAGGGCATCGCCGAGCGGTACGGCTGCTCGTACACCCCGGCGACGCCCTCGGACAGGGTGTCGGGGTCGGTGCCCATCCGGATCAGCACCTGGTAGTCCCGGCCCATCGCGGGGACGTGCAGGAAGCCGATCCCGTCGCCCGCCGCGTAGGACGGTCCGGCTCCCGGTGTGCCGGCCGGTGCCGGAGCGCCGGAGGCGCCGGGGGTGCCCGGGGCGCTCGACGGGGGAGTGGCCGGGCCGGCCGCCCAGGACTCGCGCAGCTGGTCGGAGGCCACGGCGGCGGAACGGTCCGCCAGCACGTCGGTCCACCAGAGCGAGTAGGAGACGAAGAGGCCGAGCACCAGCCCCAGGGTGATCAGCAGCTCGCCGAAGACCCCGAGCACGGCCAGCGCCCGTCCACGACGCCGCCGGCCGGCCGGGCCGCGCCCGGGCCCGTCCCCGTGCGCGGGTGCGGGTTCGGGCGGCGGGAAGGCCTCCTCGGCCACCACCTCGGTCCCCTGGGTCACGTCTCTCCCCTTCCCGGGCCGCCCTCGGGCCGCCCCGGGGCCGTCGTCAGCCCGCCGTGAGGGCGGCCGGCTTGCCCTGGCTGCGCGGCCGTTCGTCGATCATCTTGCCAAAGACGATCAGCCGGTACTTCGAGCTGAACTCCGGCGTGCAGGTGGTCAGCGTGATGTAGCGGCCGGCCTGGCCGTAGCCGGCGCCGTTCGGGACCGGCTTGATCACGCTCACGTTGGACGGCGGGGTCTCCGGGATGCCCCCGGTGACCTCGTACGTGAAGTAGGCGGTCGCGGTCTCCACCACGATCTTGTCGCCCTTGCCGAGCTGGTTGATCCGCCGGAACGGCTCGCCGTGGGTGTTGCGGTGCGCGGCCAGCGCGAAGTTGCCCGCCTTGTCGGCCGGCATGCCGGTGCCGGTGTAGTGGCCCACCAGTCCCTTGTCCAGGACGGAGCCCTTGGCGGTGCCCTCGGCGATCGGGAACTTCTGGCCCAGCTTCGGCATGTGGATGATCGCGAAGCCCTTGCCGGGCTCGAAGGTCTCCGGCTTGGCCGGGTCGGGGGCCGGCTGGCCCGGCGCGGCCGGGGCCGGCTGACCGGCGTCGAACTGCTCCTCCAGCTGGTTGCGGGCGCCGTCGGCGGCCGCGTCGGCCTGCACGTTGGTCCACCAGAGCTGGTAGGAGACGAAGAGCAGCATCACCAGGCCGAGGGTGATGCAGAACTCGCCGAGGAAGCGGGCGGCGACCACCGCCGGCGACTCCTTGGTCCGGCCCGCGGCGCCCCGGCCGGCCGCCCGGCGGCGCCCGTTGCCCGGGCGCACGGACGTCCGGCCCTGCGCGGCGCGGCGGCGCTCGGCCCGGCCGCCGCCGGCCGGCGGACCGTCCGCGCCGGCCACCGCGGCCATGGTGACCGTCTCGGCCGCCGCGAGCGTCTCGAAGGGGCTCCCGGGGGCCTCCTGGGCGTCCGGACGCGGCCCGAGCGCCTCCTGGGCCGGCGCGGCCTGCTCGTAGACGCCCCAGCCGTCCTCGGCTCCGCTCGGCGCCGGGTGGCCGCCCTGGACCGGGTCCTGACCGTGGTTCCGCCCCTGCCCCTGCTGCGCGGGCACGTGCCCGCCCTGCTGGAGCTGCTGGGCCCGGTACGGGTCGTACTGCTGGTACTGGCCGTTCTGCGGGTACTGGCCGTTCTGCGGGTACGGCTCAGCGCCGTACGGCCCCTGCTCGTACGGCGTCTGCCCGGCCTGCTCGTACGGCGTCTGCCCGGCCTGCTGGTACGGCGCCTGCGGGTACGGGGTCCGGGCGTACTGCCCCTGGGCCTGCTGTCCCTGGACGTACTGCTCCTGGGGGTACTGCCCCTGGGGCTCCTGCGGGTACTGCTCCTGCGGGTACTGCTCCGGAGGGTACGGCTGCCGGTACGGGTCGTGCGGGTACGGGCCGGCGCCCGGGTCCGCGGCGCCGCCCTGCGGGTCCGCGTCCGGCTGGTAGCGCCCCTCCGGACGCACCGCGGTCACGCCGCTCAGCCCCGGCCGATCACCGGGGCGAGCCCGGCCGAACGGTCCACGGCCAGCGGGTCGCCGCACTCGGCAAGCCAGTTGGCGAGCATCCGGTGACCGCCCTCGGTGAGCACCGACTCGGGGTGGAACTGCACGCCCTCGACCGCCAGCTCGCGGTGGCGCAGGCCCATGATCACGCCGCTCTCGGTGCGTGCGGTGACCACCAGCTCGTCCGGCACGGTGGCGGGTTCGACCGCCAGCGAGTGGTACCGGGTCGCGATGAGCGGCGAGGGCAGTCCCGCGAACACCCCGCCGTCCTCGTGCTCGACCGGCGAGGTCTTGCCGTGCAGCAGCTCGGGTGCCCGGTCGACCACCGCTCCGTACGCCACCGCGATCGACTGCAGGCCCAGGCAGACGCCGAACACCGGCAGCCCGATCCGCGCGCAGTGGTGCACCATCTCGATGCAGACGCCGGCCTCCTCCGGGGAGCCCGGGCCGGGGGAGAGCAGCACCCCGTCGAATCCGGTGTCGCCCTCGCGGCGGACCGCGTGCCCGACCGTCACCTCGTCGTTGCGGACCACCTCGCAGGTGGCGCCGAGCTGGTAGAGGTACTGGACCAGGTTGAAGACGAAGCTGTCGTAGTTGTCGACGACCAGGATGCGGGGCGGGGCCGGCTGGGTGGTCATGCGCGCGTTCTCCGTGGGGTGCGGGGACTGGGGACGAGGGGCGGTTCCGCCGGGGTCAGCCGACGGCGCCGTCGTCGCCCCCGTCCACTGTGACGTCTCCGAAGGGGAGGAGCGGTTCCGCCCACGGGAAGACGTACGTGAAGAGGAGGTAGACCACTCCCAGCACGAGGAGGAGCGAGATGACGGCCTTGACCGGGGAGGGCCCCGGGAGGTGTCGCCAGATCCAGCCGTACATGGTGCTCCCTCGACGTATCAGACTGGGGACAAGAGTAGACCTGCCCTACTGCTGCCCGGTCGCCGAGCGGAGGTCCGCCGTCCCCGTGAAGCCGGGCAGGGCGAGGTCCCCGCTCTCCTGGACCTTCCAGCCCAGCCCGTAGGCCTGGACGTACTTCAGGTAGTTGCGGATCGTCGGGTCCGACTCGACCGCCCCGCGCAGCGCGTCCGTCCTCCCGACCGCCCTCACCACGTAGGGCGGTGAGTAGACCCGGCCCTGGAGCAGCAGGGTGTTGCCGACGCAGCGGACGGCGCTGGTGGAGATCAGCCGCTGGTCCATCACCTGGACGCCCTCGGCGCCGCCCCGCCAGAGCGCGTTGACCACGGCCTGGATGTCCTGCTGGTGGATCACCAGGTCGTTGACGCCCGGCTCCGGCACCCCGGGGATGCGCGCGGTCGCGTTCGGCGGGGCGTCGTTGAGGGTGACGGTGAGGCCCGGGCCCTGGAGCGGGTCCAGCGCGGCGGCCTGTTCCAGGGCGGTCAGCCGGGCGGCGTCGGCCGGGCTGCGGCCCTGCTGGTCGGTGAGCTGCCGGGCCCGCTCCTGGAGGTCGGCGAGCTGGGCCTGGGACTGCTGGTTCTGGGCGCTGCGCTGCCGTATCACGTCGGAGAGGCTGAGCAACGAGTTGTCGGTCCGCAGATCGGTGCCGCGGGCGGTCTGCGCGCTGATGTAGAAGAGCAGCCCGGCGAGCGCGAAGACGGCGCAGGTCAGGGCACGTCCGACAATTCGGGTGCCGGCGGACCCGGTACGGGGCGGCCGAGGGGGAATCGACAAATTAGGCACCGTACCCTTATCTCCTTCAGACCCGCCGAGCCACTACGCTAACGGACGCCGGTGGCATGTGCGGGGTCGCTCCCCTTAACGTTCTCCCCAAACGCCACCGCCGGCCGCCTCGCCCCCGCTGAACCCCTGCGCGGTCACAGCGCATCGACAGGAGAGCTCCTCGTGCCGAAGTCTCGACTCCGCAAGAAGTCCGACTACACCCCGCCGACCACGGTCACGGTGAAGATCAGTTCGGGCCGCGGCTGGGTTGCACCCCTGATGCTGGCGTTGTTCCTGATCGGCCTGGTCTGGATCGTCACCTACTACGTGACGAGCGGCAGCTGGCCGGTGGAGAGCTGGCGGAACTGGAACATCCTGGTGGGCTTCGGCTTCATCGCGGCGGGGTTCGGCGTCTCCACCCAGTGGAAGTGACGCCGGGGCTCCACCCCTGAGCGCATTCCGCCGCCCCGGGACCGTCGGGTCCCCGGGGCGGCTTCGCGGTGCCCGGATTGCCGGACATGTACGAAACCTGTAGAGGTTTCTCCCGACATGTCCCATCGGTTATCCCGCTTATCGCGTTTATCCACATGGTTATCCACACTGGGGAAAAGTCACACGGGCCTGTGGATAACTCGCGCCGGGGGCGCTTTCCACACCCTCGCGCGCCCCTCCCCCGAATGCCGGATACGCACAGCAGGACACGCGTAGAACAGTCGTCCGCACCCGGGCCTCAGCACCGCCTGTGCACAGCCACCCACCCGCTGTGGACAACCGTGCGGAGGCGTCACCCGCCGTAGCTGGCCGTACCCACCAGAACCATCAGCAGGACCAGCCCGGCCACCCCCGCCACCGTCAGCCCCTGCACCGCCGCCCGGTTGGCGCGCGGGGCGTACATCAGGCCCGCCGCGGTCAGCGTCCCCGCGACCAGACCGCCGAGGTGCGCCCGCCAGTCGATCCCGGGCACCGAGAAGGTGACGATCAGGTTGAACACCAGCAGCGCGGCCACCGGGCCGAGCGGCGCCCGGACCTTGCGGTACATCACCAGGGTCGCGCCGAGCAGGCCGAAGATCGCGCCCGAGGCGCCCAGCGACTTCATCCCGTCGCCGTCCAGCAGGAACGCGAACGCACTGCCGGCCAGTCCCGAGAGCAGGTAGAGCGTCAGGAAGCGGAGCCGTCCCAGCGCCGACTCCAGCGCGGGGCCCATCACCCAGAGCATCAGCATGTTGGTGGCGATGTGCCAGGGCGCGGTGTGCAGGAAGACCGCGGTCAGCAGCCGGTACCACTGCTCCGGTCCCTCGGCGACGCCGTACGGGAAACCGGTGTAGCGCGGGTCGAAGCTGACCAGCATGAGGTCGTCGGCCAGCCAGGGCTTGAGGACGTAGGCGGCCAGCACGAAGACCGCCAGGTTGACGCCGATCAGCACCTTGGTGACCAGGGCGCCGTCCCCGGCCGGCTGCCCGCCGAACCGGGTGGTCGCCCGGCGGACCTGGCGACCGCCCTCGCTGACGCACTCCGGGCAGTGGAAGCCGACCGACGCGTTCACCATGCACTGCGGGCAGATCGGCCGACCGCAGCGGGAGCAGCCGATGCCGGTCTCCTGCTCGGGGTGCCGGTAGCAGCGGGACAGCCCGCTCGCACCGCCCGGCCCGGGGGCCCGGTCGGTCGGCTGCCTCGGCTCGTCCGGGAGCATCGGTTTTCCCCTTCCGCCACGACCTGCCACGACCTGCTGCGACGTACCTCGCCCTGCCGCGACGACGCGAACGCGGTCCCGGCGAACGCCGCCGGAACGGCCAGCCTACTGCGGCCATACCCCCCGCCCCACGGCCCCACCCTCCCCCGCGCCCGCGGCTCGCCGCCCTTCCCGGGCCCGGAGCCGGCCCTGCGTCCGGCCCCGGCGCCGCCCCCCGGCCCCGCGCCCGCGCCCGCGCGCCCGCCGGGCACGCCGCGCGTACGGCCCACTCCGGAGTGCCACCGGCCGGATCAGGATGCATGATCAGCATTCAGGTGGATATGTGCATAAAAGACGCCACCAGGAGGAGAGACTCGTGACCCGTTTGGACTCAGCTCGTGAGACGGCCGGCAACCTCGCGGACAGCGCCAAGCAGCGCCTGGGCCCCACCCTGGACGCACTGGGCCCGAAGGCCTCCCAGGCCGCCCACAGCGCGCGCGTCCAGTATGACCGGCGCATCGCCCCGCAGATCGGTCACGCCTTCGCCAGCCTGCCGCCGGAGGCCCAGCAGAACACCCTCAAGGCCTTCCACCGGGCCCAGGAGGCCGCCCTGGCCGCCCGCCTGGCCGCCACCAAGGCCGCGGACCAGGCACGCACCACGGTCGGCACCAAGGTCGTCCAGGCGGTCGAGGAGGCCCGCGCCACCGTCACCCCGGTCGCACAGGAGGCACAGACCCGCAGCGCCGCCGCACTGACCGCCCTGCACGGCAACGTCACCTCGGCCGAGATCGGCGACCTCGCGGCCCGGAACCGCAGGAAGGCCCACCGCAGCGGCTGGGCCACCGGTCTGGCGGTCGCGGGCGCCCTGGCGATCGGCAGCGGCATCGTGGCCTGGCAGTGGTGGCGGCACCACAGCAACCCGGAGTGGCTGGTCGAACCGGCGAGCGGGACGTCACCGGCCCCCGCACGGTCCGGCGGCGCCCACGCCTCGGGCAGCGGCCCCACCGACGCGGTGAACGGCTCCAGGGCCGACGCCGCGGGGCCGGGAACCGGCGGCGGGCCCGAGGCCGGCGGCGTCTCCCCCGAGCCGGGCCCACCGGTCGGCCGACCCGACAGCTCCGTGCCGTCCAACGGCTCCGCCACCGGGTCCGGACCGGACCACGGCCACGACGACGACCGCCCCAAGCCGCACGACCCCCGGAAACCGCACTGAGAACGCAGATCGGCCGCTGACCCGGATTCAGGTCGGCGGCCGATCTGCTGCCCGCACGCGGTGGGCGACTGTGGAGCTTAGGAGACTCGAACTATTATTTTGCGAGACTGTGACCTGCGACGATGCGCCAGAGCCGGGCAAATGGGCCACTTTCGATGTCGTTCGATGTCTCTGAATGTCGCTCGATGCCGGTCCGTGCTGTCATGACAGCACAGATGATCATGGAGCTCTAGACGCAGAACCGCCCCCGCAGGGAACCTGCGGGGGCGGCCCGGTCGTCACGGTCCGTCATCTGGACGGGCGGGCCAGCCTCGCGCTGGGCCCCCATGTCGACCGGCATCGCCGAGTGCCTGCCCGCCTGGGGGCACTCGGAGTTTCGGGCCAGCCCTTGTCGCCGAGCCGCCCGCCCCGGCTGTCGTCGATCACTGGGCTTGGCCGCATGGTGCCGACGCATCTACACCCGGTCACAGTTGCGCTTCGCTCAGAGGTGGCCGTCGCTGCGGCCTGGCGGCTGTTCTGGGACGGGTAGACCCCGGCCGGCACGGGCAGCGTGCCGGCCGGGGATGGGACTACTCCGAGGGTGGCGGCGGCGGGGGCGGGGTCTTCGGGGCGGCGGGCGGCGCTTTCGGCCCGCCGATCCCGCCAGATCCTCCCGACGGGTCCTTCTGTGGCGTCATCTCGGTCTCCTCGGTCTCGTCCGGCTGGTCCGGATCCTCGGGCACCGCCGGGAGGACTCCCGGCGGGGGCATGGTGGGGTGACGGAGCGTCCGGCTGGGGCCTCGACTGCTGCCGCCGCCTCGTCGTACGCCCCACCGGCCCTGCCGGCCGGGCGGGATGATGCCGCTCACGGTGAGCTCCTCTTCTCTGCCGGCCGGGCGGCCGGGCGTCCATCCTGGCGCCCCGCCCGGGCCCGGTGGGGCCGATCAGTCGATGTCGGCGTCCGGGTCGTCGCGGTCCCGGATGCGCAGGCCGCGCGCCTCTCGGATGGCTTTGTTCTGGCGGTGTCGCGATGCGTCCTCGTCGCCGTCCTCGGTTGAGTAGCGGGCCAGCTCGGCCTGTGCGGCGGCATCGGCGGCGCGCTCGGGGGCGGCCGGGGGCGGGGTGGTACGGCGGAAGCGCACGTGTCCTCGATGGTGGCTAGCGGTGGAAGGTGGAGATGATCAGCAGGGTGGCGAGGCCGTCACGTGTCCGGGTGATCGGCGGTCGGCGGCGGGCAGTGCAGGACGAGCGAGGTGAAGGCGGTGAGGTCCGCCAGCCACGGGCCCCGGACCCACGCCCGGCACACCGGGCAGATCCCCAGCTCATCCTGAGGCTCGGTCTCGGGCGGGGGCCCGCCCACGAGGCTCACCGGGAGGTGCTGGCGGTACGACGGACGTGCTGCTGCGGGCGCTCGCGGTCCTGCTGGGCCTCACGCCGACGGCGGCTCTGCACGACCATCTCCTCGACGCTGCGGACAGCGGCGTCCCAGGCGGGCCCGGCCGGCGTCGGCCACGCCCCGATCACTGGTGCGCCACCAGGCTGGCGGCGTGCCGCGGGCACGAGGGGCAGGTGACGACGGCGTAGGTGAGGCCGTCGTCGTTGACGTGTCCGCAGGGGGTGAACGGCCCGGTGGTGCTGCCGCATCCGACGCACTCGCGGCCGTCGCGCTGGCCCTGGCTGAGCAGTGCCTCGGTGGAGCGGGGGGCGACGACGCGGACGGAGTCGCCGAGGGCCCCGGACGCGGCGGACATGATGTGCTGTCGACGCTCGGTGTCCTGGGGGGTGTGGCGGGTCGGGGGTGCCGTGTGGTGGGGGGTGGCCATCAGCTCTCCTCGATCGGTGTAGGTGTCCCGATACTCAGAGTGTCGGCGCGCGAGGGGCCCCGAACTATCACTCTTTGGTGATAGTTCGGGGCCCCTGTGTGATCGTCAGATTCCTACCCAGTGCGCGAGGTTGGACAGGCTGCCCGGCGTCGACCGGTGCGCGGAGACCAGCCCAGTGACGGTCTCTCGCACCATGGGGTGGTACCGCATCTGCTGCGGCGCCAGCTCCCGCGCCGTCTGCAGCGTGCGGAGAGACGCCTCCGGGCGCCCTATCCACAGCTGGGCCCGGGCGACCTCCGCCAGGTGCGCGGACGCCCGCGACACCGCCCAGCCCTCAGGGATCGCCACCCCCTGCGCGGCCTGCACGGCCTCCGCGTACTGGCACTGCTCGGACAGGACCGCGACCTCGTGGACCGATACGTTCGTCGGACCGAAGCTGAGCCAGTGCACCTTGCCGGCCTCACCCGTCGACTCGGCCAGCCGCCGTGCCTCCGAGATGTGGCTGGCCGCCGTGTCACGGTCTCCCGACCGAGCAGCCAGCACGGCCGCGCCGAGGTGCAGTTGGCCCGTCGTCACATCGCGGACGCGGTCGGCGTCGGCCTCGGCCAGGGTCGACATGCCGACGGTCACCAGCCGCTGGCCCATGCGGTATGCACCGGCGCGCAGGTAGACCAGGCTCCGCAGGTACTGCCGGACCCCGGCGAGGATCGGGTCCGACGCGCGGTCGGCGGCCCACGCCATCCGGTCCAGGGCAACAACGCACAGGTCCGGGAATCCGAGTTTCGACGTGACGTCGTAGGCGGTGCGGTACGTGCTCGCCAGGACCCGCCACGCCTCATCGGAGGGCGCCGCGTGCGCGGCGGTCGTCACCTCCTCGATCAGCGCGGGCAGCGCGCGGGCGGCATCCCGCAGCCGGGTGTCCCGCACGAGCGCGCACAGCCGGTCGGCCTCCGCCGCGAGGGCGGTGACGGACCGGGGCGTGATCTCCGGGTCGGCACCCAGGTCGTAGCAGTCGAGAGCCTCCCGGATCGGGTGGATCAGGCCGTCCAGCTCGTCAGCCTGCAGCTCGGCGAGGTACGGCTGGCCGGTGAGATCAATCGTCTGGACCGAGAGGGCGCGCGCGACCGCGGCGATCACAGCCGGCGTGCTGGGTTTCGCGCCCTGCTCGACTTTGGCGATCATGCTGTACGAGATGCTGGCGCGCGCGGCCAACTCTCTCTGGGTGAGGCGGCGCAACTTCCTGTACCGGGCGATGCGTTCCCCGGTGTGCTCAGAGGTGTGCGGGGGCATACTGGTCTCCGTTCCGTGGCAGCCTCTGCGGACGATACCCGCTGTAGGTGGCGGGGATGTCAACGGCGGCGGGTCCCTGGTAGGGGCCCGCCGCCGTTGACCTGCCGCCCCAGCAGTGACCGCACACGACGAAGCGCGCCACCCTCCCGGGGCGGTTCTGCACCCACGAGCGCGGTCCGATGGGACGGTCTGGAAGGTCGTGTTTCCTCTTCTTCCTCAACCGCCCGCGCGAGGCACCCTGACAGGTATGGTCCCCTTCACCACATCACTGTCCCTGGGGGGATCATGCGCACCCGTACCGCCACAGCCGTGCTCACAGCCGGCCTACTCGCCGGGCTGACGGCCTGCTCCAGCACCGCGAGCACCGACGCGAAGATCACCGTTCCGGCCGCTGCGCCGACGCAGCCGACCTCGTCGGCGCCCAGCACGGCTGCGCCGGAGCCTGCCGCGTCCCAGGCGCCTGCCCCGGCCGGGACGACGGCCGCCGCGCCGACCGGTTCGGGCGGGCTCCCGCCAACGCCCGACACGATCACCCAGACGCGGTACATCGCGGCGCTTACCGCGATCGACCCGGAGATCGTAGATGGCAAGCCCGACAGGGCAGTCAGCCGCGGCCGAAGCCAGTGCAGCTCAGTGGCGCAGTACCCGAGGGACCAGACGAAGCTCGTAGAGCTGACGGGCAAGCGTTTTACCAGCGCCGGGCACCCGGAGGGCTTCGGGGACGTGAAGAGTACGGCAATCCTGGCCGCCGTCCGGGCGCACATCTGCCCCAACTTCTGATCAGCCCGCCGGCGTCCTGGGGGTAGCCGCTTCAGTGGTGACCGCACACGTTGAAGCGCCCCGCCCTCCAAGGAGAGCGGGGCGCTTCGTTGCCCGCGTAGGCGGGTCCGAGCCATCCCCGCCAGGGCGGGGCCGAGGTGGAACAACCCCGCACAGGCGGGGAGCAGAGGTGTTGCGGCAGCTGGCAAGCTGACCACGCTTGGAGCACCCCCGCAGGCGCGGGGAGCAGGATCATCCCCGGGATAGTCCGCGGGTCATCCCCGCGTAGGGCGAGGAGCAGGTCCAACGGCGGTAACAGTAGCGGTCGTTGGGGGGTTCGCGCGAGTCCGCCACTCGATCGGGTGATGTGGCGCCATGTCTCTTGCAGACTTCGACATAGCTATGTCAAAGTTGTGAATGTCAGGCAGTCACCACCGCACCGACGGAGGAGCCCATGCCCACCGAAATCGCCAGCCTCAACACCGGCCGCGCCCTCCCCTGCTACGACCTCCTCGACGAGATCACCGACGCCACCGGCACGAGCCGGAGCGACGCCCACGCCGCCATCCACGCCCTCCTCGCCGACATCGTCGGCATCGACGGCGAGGACGCCGTCATCCTCAGTCAACGCCCCCAGCGCCCCGACCTGGTCCAGAGCAACCCCCACGACCTCGACATCGACCACTGGGTCACCATCACCGACGACGCCGCGCAGACCATCCGCGCGGTCCTCACGGCTGGCACCGACGAGACCGAATGACCAGCACACCGGACGCCCCCGAACTCTGGACCGCCGCCCAGGTCGCCGCCCACCTCGGCATCGCCCCCAGCGGAGTCGCGACAGCCCTACGGCGCCTCGGAATCAGCCCGGCGGAGTACACCCGGCTGAACGGGCGCGGACAGCCCCGCGCGCAGTACCGGGCCGCTGTCGTCCGTGCCGCCGCCGCCCGCCGCCCCGGCCAGGGTGCCCGCACCGACCTGAGCTGACGACGAAGCGCCCCCGCCCTCCCGAAGGAGGACGGGGGCGCGGTGCTTCACGGTCGGATGATCGCCAGCGCAGTGACCAGAGCAGTCAGAATCCCCGAGGCGATGCCGACGACCGCCGCCACCACCTGCACCCGCCGCCGGTCCGACTGCCGGACCTCCTCGGCGGCGGCCCGGGCCCGCTCGGCGTCGACGATGCGCCGCTCGTGGTCCGTAAGGGTGGCGCCGTGCTCGGCAAGGGTTTGCCCCGTGTGGCGGTCGGACTGCTGAAGCAGCCGCAAGGTCCCGTTGATTTCTGCCAGGCCAGTGTTCAACTCGCCCCGGATCTCCGCCAGATTGACCGCCATAGTCGTGAGAGGGTCCGGGGCCGGGCTGGTCACTCGCGGCTCGCCGGGTCACGGCGGGTCGACAGCAGGGACGCGGTCCCGGGGCGGCCGACGAACCGCGCGCACCACGACTTCGCCGCGGCCAGTGCCGGTATCAGGACCGGCACCCACCACCCGGGCAGCCCGTTCATCTGCACGATGGCGTAGGCGAGGCCGGCCTCGCCCGCGGTCGCTCCGGTGCGCTCGGCCAGGTCCAACCACTGGTTCGTGGACATGTTGATCTCCTCGATCAGTCGGTGACGATGAAGTGGCGGCGGGCGCCCAGGCGTTCCAGGCTGGCGCGGCCGGGGATGCCGTCCGCCGCGGTCCCGGTGTAGCCGAGGTGGCGCTGGTAGGC
The DNA here is from genome assembly GCF_040611255.1 of Kitasatospora sp. NPDC002965. Taxonomy (NCBI): domain Bacteria; kingdom Bacillati; phylum Actinomycetota; class Actinomycetes; order Kitasatosporales; family Streptomycetaceae; genus Kitasatospora; species Kitasatospora sp. NPDC002965. Next base: position 110,620 of record NZ_JBEXNT010000002.1, read on the forward strand.
GGCGTACGCGGCGACGGTGCGGGTGCCGAACGATCCGTCGGCCCAGCGCTGTTCGAGGAACCCCTCGTCCGCCAGCGCCTGTTCGACGACCAGGACCTCGGCCCCGTACGTCTGGTGGCCCTGCGCTGCGCCGGGGTCGGTGCGCGCGGCGGCGACGATGTGGGCGAGGGAGACGGTCTGCGGGCCGGGCAGGTGGCCGAGCAGGAGTCGCAGGGTCACGATGCCGGGGACGCCGTCCGCGGCGTCGCCGGTGTACCCGAGGCTCTGCTGGTACGCCTGGTAGTTGAGGGTGTCCGGGTCTCTCCAGCCCTGGTCGGGGCCGACCTGGTAGTGCCGGCCGAAGCCCTGGCGGACGAGGGCTTCGCCGACCTCCTGGACGTGCGGGCCGTACGCGCCGTAGCCGTACTCCAGGCCGCCGATGGTGGCGCGGTAGCGGGCGGGGGTCTGCTCGGCGGGCTGCTCGGGCGCCGGCGGCGGGGTGGTGCCGGTCGCGGCCGCGATGATGCCGGGCATCACGACGTCGTGGAACTGCTGGAGCCGGCGGGGGCCGGGGCAGATGGTGCCGCCGTCCGACCACTCGGGGAACATCCGGTGCACTCCGAACCCGGGCGCGTCCCAGGCCGGGCAGACGCGCAGGGGGATGCCGTGCCGCTGGTGAAGCCAGACCCCGAGGGCGATGAGGGCGGCGATCTGGGCGTCGGTCCACGGGTCGCTCGCGGTCTCGTCGCTCGCCGTCTCGATGCTCACGGCGCCGGTGCCGTCGGCGCGGCGGTTCGCGTGCATGTTGGCGTCGGCGCGGGTCTCGGTGCCGACGAACTGACCGACCGAGCCGTCGTAGCCGACCCCGAAGTGCGACTCCAGGCGGGTGGAGTCCCGCCAGTACTCGTACATCCGCCGCGGCGTCCACGGTGCCGCGACGCTGTGGAAGAGCGCCTGCGTCGGCGTGATCGCCGGCTGATCGTCCGACTCGGGTTGGAGCTCCATCTTCTCGGCGGCCTCGTACCAGGCCATGGGTGCCTCCTGGGCATGGGAGAGCCCCCGGCCGGTCGGCACGGGGGCGAGGGACATCGGGTGTGCGGGGGTCAGTCAGCTGCGGCGGCGGACCTCCATCGACGACCCGGCGAGGACACGGGTCTCGGTGGCATCGGGCGCGTTCTGGGCCCACATCAGGGTGAGGTCGCCGTCCGCGGCGGCGGCGAGGGTTCCCTCGATCCGGACCCAGGTGTTGAACGCGCTGCTGATGCCGAAAGCGAGGAAGGTGTCACCGCCGCCGCCCGGTGCGGCGGCGCGCATCGGGAAGAAGTCGACGACGCCGCTGGTGCCGCTGGTGAGGGCGCCAGGGTGGGCGCCCGTGCCGCCGAAGTGGCACACGCTGCCGGCGGGGAAGTCGAAGGCGACCCGGATGTCGGCGTCCGAGGATCCGGACCCGATGAACAGTTGGGCGAGGAAGGTGTAGGCGCTGCCGCCCAGGACGGGGCTGGTGAGGTGGTCGTCGGCCTGGAGCGTGGTGGATGACGCGATGGGCTCGTCGCTGGGTTTGCTGGTCCAGTCGGGTTGGCCGCTGCGGAGCCGTCCGGCGGTGATGCGCTGGCCGGCCTGCCAGGCCGGGTACGTGGTCATGGTCCCCCTACAGGGCGAGGATGGCGGGATCCCCCAACCGCACCCGGGCCTCGGCCGCGAGCGTCTTGACGACGCCGTTGACGGATCGGGTGACGGTGGCGGTCTGCGGGCTGGTGGTCCCGGACATCGCGGTGACGGTGACCCGCTCGCCGTCGATGTCGAGGTCGTACGGGAGCTCGGCCGGGTCGGTCGTCCACACGGGCCCGGCGGTGGTGGCGATCGACAGGCTGGTCGCGGTCTCGTCGGCGTCGGCGTCGAGATAGCTGCCGGTGGTGTCCGCGCGGCCGACGACCAGGTCGTCCAGCGTCGCGACCGCCCAGGGGCCGGCCGGGGTGCAGGCGAACTGCAACATCCAACCGGGGCCCGGGCCGATGAGCTCGGTGGCCCCCTGGACGATGAGGTCGACCTCGCCGGGCCCGTCGGTGAGCGGCAGGCCGGTGAGGCGGATGAGGTCTCCGATGTCCACGGCCGTGGCTGCGGCGATCAGGTGGGGCGCGGCGGCGAGGTCGACGCGGACCACCGGGTAGCGGGCCGCGTCCCAGGTGCCGAGGTGCAGCCTCCACGCCGCGGCGTCGGCCAGCTGGGAGTCACGGTAGAGGTTGAGCTCGGGGGTGTCCGGGTAGCGGCCGACGCCGGCGGGCGGGGGCAGGACGGACAGGGGCCCGGTGGTCGCCGTCGCGCGGGCCGCGGACCCGCCGCGGCGGGTGACGGTGATGTCGTTGCGGACGGCCTGGTCGTCGTCGGTGGGTTCCAGCGGCGCGGCGACGCCGGGCGCGGTGTAGTCGAGGACGAGGGCCGGGGGCTGGTTGTAGCTGAGGTACGCCGGCCGGTAGTGCAGGGCCACGGTGTCCCTGCTCTCGGTCAGGTAGCCGAGGTCGACGTCGGCTACCTCCTCCAGCAGGTCGAGCAGCGGCGCCGCCTGCTGGGGTCCGAGGGCGACCTGGTCGTCGACCCGGCCGACGACGGTGGCCGGCACGCCCTCCTCCCGGCACAGCCGCGTGATCCGCTGCGTCGGCCGGTCGCCCTCGTAGCCGTGGTCGGCGCCGGCGTACCGGTCCGGGGCGGTGGCGGGCATGACGCTCAGGTGCCCGAGCTGCATGTCGCCCAGGACCGCCTCGAACTGGGTGTCGACGGCCGTCGGTCGGCCGATGTCGCCGGTGTGGGAGCCGCTCAGGAACCCCCCGTCGCTCGCCCCGATCTGGAACCACGTCAGGGTCCACTCGGTGTCGCCGCCGACCTGCCGGACCTCCAGCCGCAGGCGGGCCCACCCACCCGCGGCGGCGCCCGGCACGTCGCCGGTGTTGACGACGATCGTGCCGTCCGCGTCGGTGCCGTAGACCACCATGAATCCGGCGTCGACGCTGATCGTCCACAGGACGACGTGGCCGGTGCTGGCGATCCGCAGGAGGTCCGGGTAGGTACCGGCCGCGGCCAGTGCGGGCAGGTAGTAGACCATCTCGATCCGCCACCCGTCGTCGAGGGCGGCGGACTGGGGGATCGGCCCGATCAGGGTGGCATCGGCGGACACCCGTGGGAGAGGCAGGGATCCGGTGGGCCCGTCGTCGGCGGCGAAGGCGAGGCCGCGCGCGCGTAGCGGCTGGACGCCGGGCAGCGGGGAGTACGCCTGTGTGGAGCCGCGGGCGTCCTCCAGCGGCCAGTACGCCACGGCGTCTGAGGTGGCGAGGGAGCGGCGCAGGGTCGAGGAGAGGGGGTCGGTGCCCTGGCCGAGTCGGCGTTTGATGCCGGCGGCCTCGACCGGTACCCAGGCCAGCTGGCCGGAGAGGTCCCGGCGTGGTGGCCACGACGAGATCTCGCCGGCGAACCTGGTCCACCGCGTGGCGGGGATGGTGGCGTCGCCGTAGAGGGTCCAGGTCCGGCCGGCCGCGTCGACGAACGAGCTGGTGCCGGGGGCCTGGGCGGTGAAGTTGGGCGAGGCCACCAGGGTGCCGCCGATCCCCGCGCGGACCTCTGCGCCGTGGACGCGGCCGACCAGCCCGGCGAGGGTCTGCGTCAGGTTGTCGCCGAGGACGAGGGGGGCGGTGGAGGCGTAGATGCTGGTGGTGCCGGACCCGGTGATCGGGTCGCCGTGCTGGGTCCAGGGGCCGGCCAGCGTCGGCGCGGTCCAGAACGTGACGGTGTGTCCGCCCGCGCCGTCGTCGACGTCGAGGTCGGCGCGGACGGCGACCCGGCCGGACGCCGGGACCGGCACGGCCACGGGCGCGGTGCGCTCGATGACGGCCACCCCGTCGACGGACCACCGCAGCGCCGGGCGGCCCTCGGTGAGGCTCAACTGCCACGATCGCTGGTTGGCCGGAAAGTTGTATTTCGCGGCGAGCTCGATCCACCCGGCGTTGTACACGGTGCAGTCGATCCGCACGTCCAGGTCACCGGTGATGTCGAGGGCGGCCGTGTCGGGGGTGCTGGCCCCGCTCCCCGGGCCGGGCACGTCGAGGTAGGTCGGCGGCGTGCCCAGCTCGGGGCTGGTGACGGAGAGCCGGAGTGGGGTGTTGCGCCCGATGAGCCCGTAGTAGGGGCCCGCAGGGTTGCGCGGCGAGTAGCGGCCGCTGCGGTTGTCGAGGGCGATCACGCACGTGGACGGGTCGATGCGGGCCCCCTCGTCGGACCGGCCGCGGGTGATCTCGATCGGGTCGATCCTGCGGACGTCCGCGGTGACGTCCGTCCACACGCCGCCGAGCTGGAGCTCGGCCTGGATGTCGGGCACCGGGCCTCCTCTCTCATCGGCCGAGGGCGCGCTGGACGCTGCCGCCGGCGGTGGTGCGGACCATGTGCTGAAGGAGCCGCTTGAACATTCCGTCGGCGCCGGTGACGTCGAGGACGACGCGGGCGGGGCCGCTGTCGCCGCCGGAGCGAACGGTGCCGGCGACGGAGGCGAGCATCGCGTCGAGGTGGGACAGCGGCATGACGGCCTCGTCCTCGCGGCCCTCGCCGACCAGGGCGAGCATGCCGCCCGGGGTGGAGGGCACGATGCCGCCGGCCGCGAGCATCGGGATGTCCGGAATCGACCAGCTCTTGCCGCCGACGCCGGGCACCCACGGCGGGATTGAGAAGGAGAACCCGCCGACCGTCGAGTTCCAGAACCGGGCAACCGAGTTGAACCCCGCCTTGAACGGGGAGGCGATCTTGTCTCCGATGCCGGAGAACCAGCCGGTAACCTTGCCCGGCAGGTCGCCCAAGGCGTCGAACCAGCCGGACACCATGCTGATCCCGGACTTGACGGTGCCGGACACCCAGGCGATCGCCGTGGAGAACGCGGCCTTGATCGTGTCCCAGTGTTTGATGATCAGCCCGGGGCCGGTCCAGTTCATGAACAGGTTGAGGAGCAGGTCCCAGCCCGCTTTCAGAAGGTTCCACGTCCAACTCCAGGCGGCCGTCAGCCCGTCCATCGCCCCCTCCCACAGGGTCTGGAACCACGTCGTCTTGGTGGCGATCACCACGATCGCGGCGACCAGCGCCACGATCCCGAGCACGATCCACGTCATGGGGTTGGCCAGCAGCGCGCTGTTCAGGACCCACTGGACCGCGGCCCAGATGGCCAGCGCGGCGACCAGCGCCAAGACCACGGGGGTCACGGCGTTGATCAGGTCCGGGTTGTCCTTGAGGAACCCGGATACCCAGCCGAGGGCCGGCGCGAGGGTCTGCCCCAGGGTGGTGGACAGGGTCCGCATCACCGAGTCCCACTGCTGCGCGGGTGAGGCGGCCATGTTGTCCGTGATCTTTTTGGCCGCGCCAGCCGCGTCCTCCAGGCCCCCGGCCGCGGCCGCGGCCCCGGCGTCGAGGGTGAGCAGGTTGTTGCCCATGTCCTCACCTGGGCCGCCGAAGAGCGCGGCTTGGGCCGCCGTGCGGGTGGTCTGGTCTTCGACTTCCTTGAGGGCCTGGGTGACCTGGTCGAATGCCTGGGTTCCGTGCCCGGTGTTGATGAGCTTCTGGATCTCCAGGACGTCCAGGCCCAACCCCTTGAGGGGTTCCTTGACGGCGTCGGTGTCGGCCAGCCGCAGGCTGAATTCTTTGAGGGCGTCGCCGAGCTTGTCCAGCTCGAACCCGGGCTGCTGTGCGGCCTGGCTCAGGATGCCGAACATGGCGGGCCCGTCGAACCCGAGCTGCTTGAAGAACTCGCCGTACTCCGACGTCAACGCCGGTAGCTCCTCGCGCAGTTGGGGGCCCATCTTCTGCGCGGCGGCGGCGAGGAGGTCGAATCCCTCCTCGCCGTTCTTGACCAGGCCGAGCTTGATCATGTTGCCGACGGCGTGGGTGGATTCACCGACGTCGTACTCGAACGTTTTGGCGAGGCCCAGCGCGGACTTGGTCATCTGGTCGATCTGGGCGTCGGTGGCGTCGCCGAGGACGTCGACGCCGTTGCGGACTGCGACGAGGGCGCCTTGGACCTCCTCCAGCGACCCGCCGAACCCGTCGCTGAAGACCTCGCCGGCCTGTGTGGCCGCCTTCGCCGCGTACTCCGGGGTGAGGCCGAGCTGGTTCTGGAGGTCGGTGGTGGCTGAGGAGATGTCCATGGCGGAGCCGAGCGCCATGGCGAACGCGCCGCCGACGGCGAGGCCGGCGCCGGCGGCCGCGATGCCACCGAGCGCCGACTCGACGCCGCCTGCGGCACGCTGGGCGTCCTGTGTCAGACCGGGGGCGTCCAGGGACACCGCCACCTGTAGCTCCTCCAGGGTGGCCATCAGCCCTCCCCTCGGGTGTGGTCGGTGCCACCCAGGGCGGCGTTCGCGGCCCGGACGACGGTGAGCATCTCTTGCCAGGTCTGCCGGGTCTTACCGGCCCAGCGCGGGATGAAGTCCTTCGGTTCGCGCTTCCGCTTGGACGCCGAGTTGTGGACGACGGCGGCGAGGACGCCATGCAGGACGTCGCCGCGCTCGGCCCCGATCGGGCCGGTGAGACGCTCGTAAGCGATCCAGTCGGTGAGCTCGGCCGAGCTGATCCGGTCGAGGAGCTCGGCCACCGTGCAGCCGAGGGCGAGGGCTAGTCGGTGGTAGAAGAGCCGCTCGGGGCGGCCCCGGAGTTTCCCCGGGCCTCCTCCGCCGCGTTGGCGCCGAGCCGGGACAGACGGCGCGCGACGTCGACCAGCCGGTCGAGGGCCGCCGACGCCTTGGCGTTCAGGTCCTTGATGTCGCTCTCGTCGAACATCAGCTCGCCAGCCTCGTCGACCACGCAGCGCACGAGGAGCCGGGCCCGCTGGTCGGTCAGGCCGGGACGCTGGACCCGGGTCCCGTTCGGGCCGGCAACCATCTGCGCCTGCTCCCAGGACTCCCGCTCGGCGCCGGTCAGACCCCGCACGCGCACGGTGCCGCCCCACTCCGGGACGTCGACGTCCTCGACCTTGATGTCGGATGCCTGCTTGATCTGGGCCTTGCTCAGCAGCGCCATGGCGCTCCTCCTCGATACAGATGGGGTGGTGGATGGGGGTTCAGCCAAGGGTGGGCTTGCCGGAGACCTTCCAGCCCAGCGTGGCCGTCAGCTTGTCGTCGAACGGGGCGGACGACTCCAGGCCGGTGAGGATCGCCTCGAACGTCCAGGTGGTGGTCTCCGGGTCGGGGAACACGAGCTGGTAGTCGCGCGGGTCCTTGTCCTCGAAGTCGGCGGCGAGGATGTCGTGGACGGACGGGTCGTAGTTGACGTCGGCGGACACCTCGCCGCCGTCCTTGAGGCCGCCGATGAAGGTCCGCCAACCGAACGGGCTGCCGTGGGTGGTGGACTCGTAGGTCTCGCGTGACAGCGACGGGCCGCCGACCTGGGTGATCTCGCCGATCTCGGTGAAGTTCTGGGGCGACCCGCCGTCGCCCCGCTTGAGCTTGGTGCCGAATCCGTCGATGGCGGACACGGGTACCTCCTGGTGGTCGGATCAGCCGGTGGGCTGCTCGGTCTTGATGCGGTAGCGGTGGACCAGGTGCCGGATGTCGCCGGGGGGTTCCGGGTCGGTGAGGGTCTGGCCCATCTCGTAGTGCGTGCTGACGTGGTCCAGGCCGTCGATGGCGAGCGGCTGGTGGTCGAGCACGGCCATCACCCGGGCGCCGACCGCCTGGCCCTGGTGGTGGCCGCGGTACTGCGACCAGATGTGCAGGGTCAGGACGGTCTGCCGGCCGAACCCTCCGAGGCGGTTGTCCGGTGTCTCGATGGCCTCGCCGATCACGACGTACGGGTACGCGGTGCCCTCGGGGACGTAGTCGTAGACGCCGCTCGCCAGGGCGAGCAGCTGCTCGTCCGCGGTGAGCGCGGCGTAGACGGCGGCCTGGACCGGGCCCATCGGGGCCGTGGCGCTCACTCTCCGAGGGCCTGGTTCAGCTCGGCGATCAGCCGGTCGCGGATCCGGTTGCGTTCGCCCTCGATCGCCGGGCCGAGCGCGGGACGGGCCGGAATCGACTTGGTGCCGAACTCCTGGAACGCGGCGTAGAAGGAGTCGCGCTCGAACCAACCCACCTCGGCCTTCAGCCCGTCGTTGGTGTAGCGGATGTCGAGGGTGCGCTGGAGCTTCCCGGTGTCCTTGCGGACGTTGAGGAGGGTCTCGCGCTGCACGTCGATCGCGCTCTCGCGGACGACGCGTCGCATCACGGTCTGGATCTCGTCCGGCATCTCCCGCAGCCGCTCCACCAGACGCTCCAGTCCGTGGACCTGGACGGTGAGCCCGCTGCGGGCGCCCCCTCCGGCGGGCGGGCGGCGGCCGCGGGCCATCAGGTCCCCAGCTCGAACACCCCGACGGTCACCGTGGTGACGGCGTCGTAGGTGATGGCCGCGCGTCCGGCGGTACCGGCGAACACCCGGGCGAGGGGAATCATCGAGAGCTTCCCGGCGGGGACGACGACGGTCGCGTCCGCGACGCCCAGGCCGACGACGGTGCCCGGGGTGGCGATCGTCACGGTGTGGGGGGAGGCATCGCCGTTCTTCACGACGAGGAACCGGCCCGGGCCGGTCGGCGCGGTGTCGCCGCCGGCCGCCGCGGCGACGAGGTTGTCGGTCAGGGAGACACCGCCGGCGATCGGCGCGACGGTGACGGGGAGAGCGGCCATCAGGGGTGCCCTTCGGTCTGGGTGAGCTCGGCCTCCGCGCGCCGGTAGTTCGGCAAGGACGGGCCGGTGACGTGGTGGACGAGCAGGTGCTGGCCGTCGCCGCGCAGCTCGTCGAGGCGGGCGACGGCAGCGTCGGGCTCCAGGTAGACGGTGTGGGTGTGACGGGATCCGGACTGGGCGGCGAGGGCGCGGTCTGCGGCCGACGGCTGGTCGACCTTCGCGCGGACCTCGCCGACCCGGGTGCGGACGGTGTGCTGGCCCCCGAGGCCGTCCGGTACGGCAGTCGGACGCCAGACCTCCAGCACGCGGTTCAGGTGGTGCCGGACGCCGATCATGTGCGGGCCAGGTAGGCGCCCAGGGTCCGCCGGTCGGCCGCGGTCAGCACCATGCCGGCGTCCTCGGGTGAGGCGTAGATGACGGAGTGGTCGCCGAGCGTTTCCTGAGAGAGGACGCCGGGCGTCAGCATCGCGGCCTTGGCCAGGCGCAGCGCGATGCCGCGTACGCCGCGGGGGATGGGGGCGTGGCCGGCGGTGTAGGTGATGTCGACGGCGCGGGGGCCGCGGGGCCAGCAGGTGGCGGCGCGGTAGAGGAGGCCGGCGGCGGACCAGGTGTAGCCGGTGGGGCCGTGGGTGAGGGTGGTGCCGTCCTCGGTGAGGGTGACGGCGGTGACGGCGGTGACGGGCCAGCGCGGCAGGATCAGGGTCCGGCCGCCGTCGGCGTCGAGGAGGACGGTGTCGGTGCCGAGTTCCAGGGCCTGGCCGGTCTCCGCCTCGATGGCGCCGGCGGCGAGGTCGAGGAGGAGGTCGGCCTGGGCCTCCTCGTCCGCCGTGAACGGGGTGCCGTTCGGGCGGACGAGGAGGCGGAGCTCCTCGGCGGTGGCGTACGGCACGGCCTAGCTCCCGCCGGTCTCGGCGGTCTTGATTGCGGCGAGGATGTCGGCCCGTTTCGTGGCGCCGCCGAGGTCGAGGTCGTTCTCGGCGGCGTAGGCGAGCAGCTGCTCGACGGTCGCCTTCTCCAGCGGTGAGGACGCGGCCGGCGGGGGCGGCGGCGTCTTCGCGGCCTTCGGCGGGACGTCGTTGAGGAGGGCGTAGCCGCCCTCGACGAGTTCCTGGGCGCGGGCTCGGGCGACGTCGCCGGGGACGTCGTAGGTCTTGCCCTGGTCCAGGACTCCCTCCGGTGAGGCGGAGAGGGTGAGCATGGTGATCGTGGCCACGGGTGCTCCCTACGGCTTCACGCGGGGCTTGCCGCGTACGACGGTGGCGGAGTAGACGGCGCCGGTGGTGGTGCCGGTCACGGTGGTGATGATGCGCAGGTACCGCTTGATCCCGAGGTAGCCGATCTTGTAGATCTGGGAGGCGGTCGGGGCGCTGGAGACGACGGGTTCGGCGCCGGACAGGTAGGCGTCCGGTACGGCGGTGTAGCCGGAGCCGGAGGCGTCCGACTCCTGGATCTCGAAGGTGTGGCTCCCGTCGGTCCAGGTGCCGGCGTTGATCAGGACGGCGGCGGCGTCGTAGTTGGCGAGGTCCACGCCGGTGCCGTTGGCGCTGGCGGTGCGGGCGGCGGGGGCCAGGCTGACCGCGGGGTCGAGGTGGCTGACGAGGTCGGTCCTCATCTGGGGTCTCCCTGCTCAGAGTTGGGGGCGGTCAGGCGGTCTTGAGGCGGATGAATGCCTCGGGCTTGACCGGCATGCCGTCGGTCTCCAGGCGGCCGATGAAGCCGATCTTGTTGGTCTCGGCGTAGAGCTCGACCAGGCGCTGGACCTCCAGGGCGAGGGCGTCGGCGATCCAGTAGTAGGAGAAGTCGCCGAGCATGCCGACGTACTGGCCGGTGGTGAAGGTGTTCGGAACGAACTCGTTGACCAGGTAGGGCAGGTCGAGGATGGTGTCCGGGCGGTCGGCGGAGAGGCCGGCCTGCCAGATGTAGTTGCCGACGCCGGCGCCGCCGCTGTCGTCCCTCAGCTTGCGGATCAGCTTGATCCCGTCGCGGTGGAACAGCCACTGCGCCTTCTTGTGGTAGGCGCTCTTCAGCGCGTACTTGGCGTCGATGAGGCCGTCGCCGGTGAATCCGGTGGCGGCGCCGGTGGAGACGTCGCGTGAGGTGGGGATCCCGTCCGCGCTGGCGGTGAACAGGCCGAGGGGCTTCTTGTTGCCGTCGCCGGTCATGTATCCCTTCTCGGCGGACACGGCGAACTTCTGCGCGAGTCGCTCGCGGACGAGGGCCTCGGGGCTGATGGTCGCGCGGCGCATCAGGGTGCGCGAGATCAGTGCGCGCTTCGCCAGAGGGTTCGGGCGCAGCTCGCGCTTGCCGAACCTGAGGCTGTCGTCCTGGGATCCGGTGGCGACCTCGGACGTCCACTCGGCGTCGCCGAGGTCGGTGTCCAGGGTCGGCACGCCCAGGGATTCGGCCTGGGTGATCTGCTGGACGGTGGCCAGGCGGCGGATGTCGACGGCGTCGTCGATGCTCTGGATGAGCTGGGCGACGAACTGCTGTGGGGCGACGAGGAATCCGCCCTCGGGGTCGGAGCCCATGACCAGGGCGCGTGCCTGTTCGGGGGTCAGGGAGGCGCGGCCGCCGGACAGGTAGCCGCGGAACGCGGCCTCCTGCTGCTCGGCCTGGGGCGCGCGGGTGCCGGTGTGGCCGTCCTCGGCGTCGCGTTCGGCGGCGGTGCGGTCGTCCTCGCGCAGGCGCTCGGCGCGGGTGATGGTGCCGTCGACCTGGTCGCGTTCGTCGAGGAGGCGGTCGAAGGACTGCTCCTCCTCGCCGGTCATGGGGCGGCCGGCGGTGCGGGCGGAGTCCATGATGGCCTGGGCCTGGGCGCCGAGTGCGGTGCGGCGCTGCCGGAGGTCCCGGATGCTGTCGGGCATGCTTCGCTTCTTTCTCGCGGGGGGTGGTGCCGGGTGGGGTGGGTCAGAGCCGCAGGCGGGCGCGGCGCATGGGGTCGTCGGCGGCCTGCTCGGTGGCCGCGCTCTCGTCGGCGGCGGCGTCCATGAGCGCGGTGAGCGCGTCGACGGCGGCCTGGACCAGGGTCTTGTTCTTCGCGGACAGGACCTTGCCGGCGCGCAGGCCGCCGAGGGCACGGGCGAGGGCGCGGCCGTCGGCGTCCTGGACGGCGTCGGGGTCCATCGGCAGCGGGACGACGCTGGTCTCGAACAGCTCCCAGCGGGCCGGTACCCCGTCGGTGCCGATGTCGTGGGCGTCGAACCCGACGCTCACCGCGTTCAGGAACCCGCCCCGGATCTTGCGTTCGACGGTGACGGCGAACGGGTCCTCGGGGTCGAAGACCAGATCCCCGAGGAGGCGGTTGTCGGCCGGCCGGGCGTTCTCCACACGGCCGATCGGCAGGCTGTCGCGGCCCCAGTAGGAGTGCCCGTAGCCGAGCACCGGGTTGGCCCGGTAGCGCTCCAGGTCGAGGCCGGCCATCCGCAGGTCCAGGCCGTCCGCCTTGCGGCCCTCGGTGGCCAGGACGAACGGCACCGGGCCGTCGGCGGGGGCGTCGGCGGCGCGCAGCGCGTAGCCGCGCAGGTAGACGCGCGTCATGGTCGGTCCTCTCAGTCGGGGTCCATCTGGCAGTCGCACCCCGGGTGGAGGGGCGGGTGGTGGAGGTCGCGGTGGACGGGGAGTTTCGGCGCGTCGTCGTCCTCGCCGGCGACGGTGCTGCCGGCGGCCGCGAACGGCTCGCTGATCTCGGTGGTGCGGCCGTCCATGCGTTCGCAGAACGGGCAGTCGCTGGAGCCGCTGGTGCTCCAGACCAGGCGCTCGACGCCGTGCTCGCGCCACACCTCGCGGGCCGCCGCGTTCGGCAACTGGGAGGTCTGCCACTTCGATAGCTGCCCGGGCCTCTCGGCGGCCCATTTGGCGAGGCGGGCGGCGACCTCGGCCGCCGGGTCGGGCGGCGTCCCCTCGACGGCCTTGCGGAGCTGACCGATCGAGGAGGATGCGCGGTAGGCGGCGTGGCCGGCGGTGTAGGCGCGCACCCAGGTGCCGAGGTCGACCGGTCCGTCGCCGTCGACTTCCTTCGCGGCCTCCTCGGCGATGTCCTCGGCCAGGGCGGAGAAGATCGGCAGCCAGGCGGCCATGGTGGCCTCGGTGATCTCGCCCTCGTACAGGGCGCGGATCGCGGCCAGGAAGGCGAGTACCGACCGTGCCCGGCCGGGCGCCGAGCGGTCGCCGTCCTCGTCGGGGGCGGGCAGGTGCTCGGCGGCCAGAGCACTGACGCGTTCAGTCTCCAGCTCGACGAGTGCGGCGTCCGCGGCCTCGATCCTCGGGGCGTACGCCGCGGCGATCCGCTGGCGGGCGGTGGCCGACCGGGCGGTGCGCGCGCGGCGGCCGGCGGCCCGCCCGGGTGCGGCGGCCGGGTCGGCGGGCACCATGTTGAGCGGCACGAGGTAGGAGTCCCCGCCCGGGATCGGGTTCTCGTTCTCCTTCTCCCGGACGTCGTTCGCGGACAGCCATCCCCACTGCCGGCCGACCGCGTACGCCTGGTACCGGGCGACGGTGTCACCGCGGAGCAGGGCGTCGACCAGGTGCTCGGCGAAGTACCTCGCCCGTTCCTCGCGGGTGAGGAGCTGGGTGTAGATCGCCTGTTCCCAGCGCGAAAGCCACGTGCGCAGCGCGGAGGCGACGTAGTCGATCTGCTGCTGTTCGATGTTGCTGAAAGTAGCGCGCTCAAGATCGTTGATCTTGTGCGAGGGGAGCCTCAACCACCTTGCCATCTCGGTGACTTGAAGCTTGCGAGTCTCAAGGAACTGGGCGGAGTCGTTGGGCATGCCGACGCTCGTCCACTGCACGCCCTCCTCCAGGATGGCGACCCGGTGCGCGTTGTCGATGGTCCGGTGGATGGCCTCCCAGTCGGCGGCCATCCGGGCCCGGGCCTCCGGTGACAGGACGCCCGGGTGGGAGAGGGCGCCGCCCGGTGCCGACCCGTTGCTGAAGACCTTGCTGCCGTGGGCCTCGGTGGCCAGGCCCAGGCCGATGGCGTTGGCGGCGTACTCGACGATCGGGTACCCGCGCACCCCGTCGAACCCGAGGCCGGGGACATGCAGTACCTCGTCCTGCATGAGGGTCGCCTCGATCCCGTTGACCGGGTCGCGGTACTGGAACACCCGCTCGAACCGGCCGCCGGTCATGCGCCTGCACTTGATCCGCAGGCGGTCCGGCCGTAGCGGCCAGATCTCCTCGATGGCGCCGGTGCGGGGGTGGGTGACGAGTTGGGCGACGCCGTCGCCCCAGGTGATGGCGTGTCCCTGGAGGGTCTCGCGCAGCTGCTGGGAGGACATCATCGGGTTCGCCTGGTGGCGGAGCACCTCGTAGAGGGAGTGCCCGCGGGCGCGGGCCTTGCCGCGGGGCAGGCGCTCGTAGAGGTGCAGGGGCAGGCTGCCGACGTCCTCGGCGATGACCCGGACGCCCGCGAAGAAACCGGAGTAGTGGAGGGCGGTTTCGGGGGTGACGCGGACGCCGGCGGTACTGGCGCCGCCGGAGAACCAGTCCTCGACCCAGCGTTCCGGGGTGGCGAGCGAGGACGAGCGGGCGGCCCAGGCGCGGGCGGCGGAGCGAATCAGTCCCATGGTCAGCTCTCCCCCTTCCGGTCGGCGGCGCGGTCGGCACGGCCCGCCCGGATGCCGCCGACGAGGCCGGCCGCCAAGAGCAGGACACCGGCGGCGACGCCGAGCCAAGGGTCGATCAGGGCCAGGCCGGCGCCGATCATCACGACACCGAGCAGGGCGAACAGGTCCCACCGGTCCACGTCCATCAGCCCTCCTTTCAGATCAGCCCGACATGCCTCGGGTCTCGTACACGGACGGGGCGGGCATGCCGCGCAGCGCGCCGTCCAGGGCGAAGAGGACGGCGGGGATGCCGTCGATGCGGCGGCCGGTCTTGGACCGGTCCGGCTTGACCGGGCGCATCCGGTCCGGGTCGTCCCGCGGCCGTTTGCACTCGACGACGTCGGCCATCCACCGGGCGACCGGGTTGCCGAAGTGGACGAGCTCGTTCGCCTTCAGGCGGCGTTCCAGCTCGGCCATGGGCGGCGTCATCCGCAGGTAGGTGGTGTCGGACTCCACCATCCGCAGCCGGGTGCGTTTGACGATCTCCTGCCGGACCGGCTCCCCGCTCCACTTGTCGTAGGTGATGTCGACGATGCCGTAGCGGCGGTGGTCGGCCTCGATGTCGTCGTAGATCCGGTCGTAGTCGATGGTGTCGCCCTCGGTGGTGGTGACCCACCCGTCGTCGCACCACTCGCCGAACAGGCCGCCGGTGTGCTCGTCGAGAACGGGCACGACGGACTCGGGGATCCAGAACCGCCAGGAGACCTCACCGCCGGGGAAGACCAGCGCGAAGGCGGTCATGTCCAGCTTGGAGGAGAGGTCGAGGCCCGCCCAACAGCGCTGTCCGGCGAGGAGCTCGGCGATCCAGTCCGGGCCCGGCGCGGGCCCGGCCTCGCCCACGCGAGAGTTCCAGAGGTCCATGTGGATCCACCGCGAGGTCAGGCTCACGCGCTGATTGAGGCGGAACTGCCGAAACCCGTTCTCTACGGAGGGCTTGAGCTTGGCCTCGGCGGCGTCCTGGCGCAGGGCGGCCAGGCTCAGGAAGCTGCCGAGTGCGGGGTTGGCCCAGTACCAGTTGGCCTCGTCCCAGGGGTCGAGGGAGACGGGCAGGTCCGGCCGGCCGGGGAACAGCCGGTGCAGCCGGTCCAGCTCGTCCTGGGTGCGGGGGGTCTTGCGGACGAACACGAAGTGGTGCGGCGCCCGGGTGGGGTCTTCGAGGACGCGGTCGGCCTCGTCGATGAACTCCGAGCCGAAGCTGGCGCCGTCCTTCGTCTCGGTCGTGATGGCCAGCAGCAGAGGCTGCGTGCGCGCGCCGGTCGCCGTCGACATCGCCTCCCACAGCGAGCCGTCCGGCTGCGAGAGAACCTCGTCCAGGCAGAACGCGTGCGGGGAGTGGCCGAGTTCGACGTCGGCGTCGCTCGGGATGACCTCGTAGTGGGAGCCGGTCTGCTCGTCGACCAGGCGGCGGGCGTTCCTGATGTGCTGGAGCCGCCGGGCCAGGACCGGTGACTTGCGAACCATCTTGACGCACGGCTCGAACACCTTCGCCGCCTGGCGGGTGTTGGCGGCGGCGCCGTAGACCTCGGCCGACTCCTCGCCGTCGCCGACGAGGAGGTACAGCAGGATCCCCGACAGGAGCGCGCTCTTGCCGTTCTTCCTCGCCATGACCAGGCTCGCGCGGGTGTAGCGGCGCACGTACCGGCCCCACTGGGCCGACCAGTGCACTTCTCCGAACAACGGCCGAACGATCTCCCACTCCTGCCACGGCGCCAGCACGAACCTCGTGTTGGCGAGGGCGCCGGCGGGGTGGACGAGCAGCTCGGCAAAGAAAGCAACGACGCGGTCGGCGCGCGGCTCGCAGTAGTGGGTGCCGCGCTTGCCGCAGGTCTTGCCGTCGAGGGTGTAGCCGCACACCCCGCCCTTGCGCGAGGCCGGACGCCAGCGCCGGTTGGGGTCGGGGCGCAGCGTGCGGCGGCGCGGTCGGGCAGAGGTCGGGCGCCTGGTCGTTGCGGTGGCGGGGCGGGTGGTGGTTGCGGCCATCACCCCTCCCGTCCCGGGCCGGTCAGGAGAGGAGTCGTTCCGGTCCGAGTCCCTGTCCGGTGCCGCCGAGTGACAGGCCGCTGCGGGCGGACGGGGTGAGGCCGAACTCCTGCGCGTAGGCGCGGACCGTCTGGGCAGTGTCGCGGACGACTTGGAGGGCGGGGTTCTTCACCGCAGCGTCCCGTCGCCCCTTGATCAGGACGCCGCCAGCGGCGACGAGGCGGGACGCGTGGCGGTATTGCACCAGGGCATCACAGAGGATCGCGAAGGTGTCCGCGTCCCAGGCGGTGAGCACGCCCTGCTGTTCGAGGTCCGGGGCCAGGCGGTTCCAGACTTCGCGGGCCTCATCGGTGAGCCACTCGGGCGCGGCGATGTCCTGCTGGGATGGTGCTGGCTCGCCGGTGTTGATGCGGTCCTTGCGGTCCCCGTGGAGGATCCGCAGCGCTGTTGGCTTCTGGGCCGGGCCTCGACTGCCCATCGACGGTGCCCCCGTTCTGCGAGATGAGGTGGAGCCCCAGGGTCGGTATCGAACCGCCTCCTCCCGCCAGGGTGGCGGGCGTGCTTCCTCTACACCACTGGGGCAAGTCCTAGTCCGGCCGGGCGCCGCGGTACATCCGGGCGCCGGCCGCGTCGATAGCTGAGTACGGCAGGGGTTCGACGGCGAGACGGTCCCGCCAGGTCGGGTCGACGAAGGCGAGGTAGCGGAGTTGGAACCCGGGGAGGATGGTGCCGCCGACCTCCCGCACGTATGACTCGAAGGAATAGGCACCGTCGGTCACTTCGAAGAAGGACCGGCCGCCTGCCTCGGGCCGCGGTGCTTCCGGCGCGGTGGCGAGTGAGAGCCGGTGGACCACGCTGCCGTCCGGCATGCGGGCGAGGCTGTCGGAACGCTTGATCCCCGTAAGGATGAAGCCGGCCGCGCGGTAGATCGTTCCGTCGCCGCACTGGGTGGCGTCGGAGTAGGAGAGCACCCACTTCACGCGCGGTGCGTGGCGGCGGATGAGTCGCAGGCTCACCGCGATGGCACGCGATTCGCTGTGCGGCGGGAGGGCCTCGGTGAACGCCATGCGGTTGAGCTCCAGCATGCCGTCCCACGGGGTGCCGCGGACCAGGCCGAGGGCCTTGGACTTGTCCAGGGGCGGCCCGAACTGCATGGCTCCCTCCAGGTTGTTGTGGAGAAAGACGCCGATATGCAGCTGGCTGTTGTTCACCACCTTGCCGGAGTAGTGCACGCGGCGAACGAGGTCGACTGCATCAGCTCGGGGGATCGGGCGCAGGACCAGATCCTTGGCCCTGGCCGTCACAGTGTCGTCCTGATGTATGCCTCGCACACCACGGCGAGAGCCGCTGAGGCCCGGTTGCCGGTGTCGGTGTCGACCGTGGGCCGGGCGGCGGCGAGCGCGCGGTCGATCAGGTCGGCCTGTTCGTCGGTGAGGACGAACGTCCTGCTGCGGAACTTGGCGCCGCCGGTCGGGACCTTGTCGAAGGCCTCGTCCCACTCGCCGCCGGCCGGGAGGGCGACGGATGCGAGGAGTGCGTCAAGTTCTGTCGGAGTCCACCCGGTGCCCGACAGGCCGTCGGGGGTCACATGGAGTTCACCGAGTAGGTCGGTCAGCAGGGTGCTGTCGTAGCCGGCCTTGTCGCCGGCGCGGTTGTCCATGAGGAGGATGCGACGAGCCTTGTCGTTGTCGATGTCGAGCCAGATGACGGGGACGGTAGCCAGGCCCTCCTCCCGGGCCGCGCGGATGCGGTGGCTGCCGGCGATGACGTGGCCGGTAGAGCGCTGGGCGATGACGGCGCCGTACCAGCCGTGTGTGGCGATGCTCCCTCGGATGGTGTCGAGGTCGCCGAGGTGGGGGTTGTCAGGGTGGGGGGTGAGGCGGTCGAGGTCGACCTCGGGGTCGTAGGACTGCTCGGGGCTCGTCACGGTGAGTCTCCAATGACAGAAGTCGGGAAACCTGTCAGCGAGAGAGCCGGTTCCCCCCCGCGTTCGGAGGGGCCCCGGCCCAGCGATCCGAGGCCCCCTCCCCCGGTGACCGACGGTCACAGGGGAAGCGAACGGGACGCTCGGTCAGTAGGCCGGGCCGGGGTGGGCCGCCCAGCCGCCAGGCTGGTGCTCGGCCGTCTGGCTGGAGTGGCATGCCTTGCACAGGCCGCGCCCGTGCTGCGGGTCGTCCGGGTCCAGGCCGCGCTCCACCAGCTCGCGACGGGACAGCGGGTAGTGGTCGGCCTCGTTGGCCGGCGCCGTCTTGCACAGCACGCACCGCGGGTCACGGCGCAGCACGGCGGCGCGGAAGCGGACGCGGTGCTGGGTGCCGTAGCCCTGGGCGGTGGAGGAGGGGCGGTGTATCCGGGGGGTGGCCTGGGTGCAGGGGGGGCACTTGCCCGTGCGGGTGCCTGGTACGGCGTCGCCGGGGCACCCGGGGGTGGTGCAGCGGCGGGGGGGTCTGGTCGGCGACACGAGTCACTTCCCGAAGATGGTGGCGTCGGGGTCGGCGTAGGTGCCGGCCTGGTACCGGGCGGGCGGCTCGGTGGCGTAGGGGATGACCAGGGTGGCCTCGGCCGCCTGGTCCTTCCCCTGAACGATGATGCGGCCCCTCGTGTCGCGTACGTGCACGGTGACGAGGACACCCTCGGTCGCATCGAGGGCGACCCCCTTGACGAGGATCGGGTCCAGGCCGAGGGCCCGCACCGCGGCCAACTTCTGTGCGTGGGTGATCGAGGACGGGAACGTCACGGGTCACCGTCCCTCGGTGCTGCGGGTCCGGGCGCAGCGGCAGGTGGTCGGCTTGGCCGGGGTGGTGTCAAGGGTGGCGAAGGTGGGCACGCCGCCGACCGCGTTGAGGAGGTTGGGCACCACGATGGTGAGTCCGACGGTGTGGACAAGTGCCTTGCCCGTGGCCAGGACCAGCTCGTCGGCGAGGCGGTCCGGAAGGCCGGCGGCGAGCAGCTCGGTGCGGAAGGTCCCAAGGACGGTGGCGGTCGAGGTGGTGACGGACGGCCGGGGCCCGGGGACGATGTGGGCGAGACCGCGGGGGGTGGGGCTGGTTGTCACGGTGTCTCCAGTGCGGTGATGCGGGTTTCGGCGCTGTTCATGCGGGGTTCGAGGCCGAACGTCCCGCCGACCCGGTTGGCGAGGTCGGTCATGATCGAGTTGAACCCTGAGACGGCGGTCTCCAGTGCGACGGTGCGGGCGGCGAGGGCGTCGTGGTTGGCCTGGGTGCCCCAACCGGCCGGGCCCTGTGCGCCGGTGGCTCCCGTTGCTCCGGTCGGCCCGGTGGCTCCGGTCGCACCCTGGGCGCCTTGGGCGCCGGTGGCTCCCGTCGGTCCCTGCGGGCCGGTCGGGCCGGTGTCGCCCTGGACTCCCTGCGGGCCGGCTACGCCCTGCGGTCCGGCCGGACCAGTCTCGCCGGTGGGGCCGCGCTGGCCCTCGGGTCCCTGCGGGCCGGTGGCGCCGGTCGGGCCGGGCGGTCCGGTGATGACGACGTACTCGCCGGCGGCCGGGGCGGTCGGGGCGATGTCGGCGAGGTCGACCAGGGGTGTGGCGGCGGGGAGGCTGATCGGGTAGGCGCGCGGTCGGGCGCCGATCGGGGCCTCGGTGAGGGTGTAGGTCCAGCCGGTCGGGGTGCAGTCGGCGGCGTCGGTGGCGAGGACGGTGATCGACCACTCACCGTCGGCGTCGGGTATGACGCTGTCGGCGCCCAGGATGATCACGCCGTGCTGGGCGCTGGTGATGCGCAGCGGTGCGGGGGTGAGGATGACCCGGCCGCGGGAGCGGGCGCCGGCTGGGCTGGTGAGGCGGCCGTGCAGGGTGACGGTCTGGAGTCCCGGGGGGAGTGGCACTGTTCACCTCCCGGCGCTGGTGTTGCGGACGTGCTGGGCGGCGGCGTCAAGGAAGTCGGCGAGCAGGGACCGGAGGTCAACCTTCTCGCCCGACTGCGCTTCGATGACGCCCAACTCGACCTCGGTGTCGCCGATCCGCAGGTACACGGGTAGGTCGATGGTGGCGCTTACGATCGGGGCGGCCAGGCCCAGGTGCCCGGGTCGGTGCCCTCGACACGGCTGGTCGCCCAGTGTGCGTCGACGCCGTCGAGGTGGATCTGCAGGTTGCACATGGGCAGGGAGCGGGCGGTGGCGCCGGGCCAGACGCGGATGATCGTGGCGGGGTAGACGTCGCCGGCGGCCGCGCGGTTGCCGAGGGTGTCGACGTCGATGCGGTCGCGGACGGCGCGGCCGGCGCGGCGACGGTTGACGGTGTCTGCGTCGCTTTGGGTGAGCGTGTAGTGGACGATCCGGCCTGCGGTGGGCAGCTGCACGCGGTGCCTCCTGGGCATGACGAAGGGCCCCGCGGCGGCTGCCGTGGGGCCCTTCGTGGTGGTCCGTGTTCACCCGGATTCGGACACACGGGTGGTGCGGTGATCGTGACACGCCTCTGACCTGGGGTCAAGCGGACTTCTGTGGGCGGGGTGCGTACGCCTCGACGAGGGCGATGGTGTCCTCGGTGCGGTACCACGGGTAGCGCTGGCTGCCGCCGGCTCTGCGGAGGCGTCCGTGCCGTACCCAGTTGCGCACGACGTCGGGGGGCACGCCGAGTGCGCCGAGCTGGGCGGTGGTGATGAGGCCGGGCGGGGGGACGCGGTCGCGCGGGTGCGTCATGCGTCCCCACCCCCGCCGGCGGCGGGGCGGGTGCGGCGGGTGCGGCAGATCTGGGTGATGCGCGACGGGTCGAGGTCGACGGCCTGGGCGACGAGGTCACGGTCGACGTCACCGGCGCGCAGCCGGCGGATGAGGTGGTTGCGCTCACCCTCGGCGTCGCGCAGCTCGGCGGCGCGGACGGCGGCGCGGGTGGCGGCGCGGGTGGCGTGGGTGAGCGCTGTCACCCCGAGGGGTGAGTTGTCGTCGGGCAGCGGTGCCCAGTCGGCCAGTTCCTTGGTTGCGGTCTCGACGTGGTAGTCGGCGTCGGCTGGGTCGCGGCGGGTGCGCAGGGTCCAGCCCAGGCCGACGATGGCAGGTCCGGGCTGGGAAGTGAGAGGTGTCACCAGGTGGCGGCGGCCGTCGGGGAGCCGGGTCACCGGGCCCGTGGCGTAGGCGCGGTGGCTGGTGGCGGCGCTCACCTGGTGGGGGGTGGGGGCGTCGCTGATCTCCAGGACCAGGGTCTCTGTGCCGTCGGGGGCCGTCGAGGCGTGCCAGATGGTGGCGTGCCCGTGGACGGTCCACGGGCCGGCTGCCCCGGTGAGGGTGGCGGTGTACACCCCGCCGATGATGAGGCTGGTCACGGTGATGGTTCTCCGAGTGGTGACGCTCACCCGGTGAGGGTGAGCGGTGTCATCTGGGGTCAGAGGCCGAGCGCGGCGTAGGCGCGGTCGTGCTGGGCGCGGGTGAGCGCGTCGTCGAGGTGACGGCCGGCGAGGCACGTCGGGCGGCCGCACGCCGGGGCGACGTTGCCGACGGGCTTCCTGCCGTAGTGCTGCTCGAACGCGTACCGGTGGGCGAGGTGAGTACGGCGGGCCCAGCTGAGCAGGAGTCGGCCGTCTGCGGAGACGGGCCCGGTCCACTCCAGGTGGCCGCCGTCCGGGCGGGTGAGCGCGGCGAACTTGGCGTCGATGGTCGGGTACGTGGTGCGCGGGGTGCGGGTGATGCGGCGGTCGGCGGTGTCGCGCTGGTGCTCGGGGGCGACACAGCCGCGCACGCCGCAGCCGGCCTTCGCGTGGCCGGTGGGGGCCTGGCCGTACTGGATGCGGTAGGCGACGCGGTGGGCGCTGTAGGCGGTACCGGAGTGCCGCATGACCGGGCAGCCGCGGGTGGTGGTCTCGCCGGTCCACTCCAGGTGGCCGCCGTCGGTCGGGCGGGTGTGGGTGCGCCACTTCTCGGCGACGGTGAGCGGCTGCGGGGCGCCGCCGGGCAGGGCCTGGATGCCGGCATCGGCGCGCATCCGGCGCACCGTGGCGCGGTCGAGCCCGAGCTCCGTGGCGATCGAGCCGGTTGAGCGGCCGGCGGCGGCGAGGTCGCGGACACGTGGTTCGAGGTGGGCGCGGGATATCGGCACGGGGGGCGTCCTCTCGGGTCAGGCGGCGGTGTTGGTGGCGTGGGCGGCCTCGATCGTGCGGCGCAGTGGGAGCCACTGGAGCGGGCCCCACGCTGCGCCGCACCGGGCGCAGCGCACGACCTTTCCGGCGTGGGGGAGTTCGAGGCGGCCGCCGCACGGGTCGTCTCCGGCGCGGGCGGCGGGGTGGTGGCCGAGCGGGGTGGGGGGAGGTCCGGTGGGGGCGGTGTGGTGGGTGGCGGTGCGGTGGAGGCGGGCGATGTCGTGGGCGAGGTCTCCGGCCCGGGCCCAGTCCAGGCGGATGAAGGGGAGGTGGCGGTGGAGGGCGGTGACGGCGCGGCGCAGCCGGCCGGGCAGGTCGCCCCAGGGGTCGGCCGTGCTCTCGCCCGTGTCCGTGGCGAGCAGTCGGCGCCATGTCTCCAGGGTGGTGATGATGCCGCCGGGGCCGAGGAGGTCGAGGACGGTTTCGACGACGGGGAGCGGTGGGTGGGCGGCGGCGGTGTGCCGGGTGCCGAGGCGGTCGGGCGTCTGCGTGGAGGGGGCCAGACAGCCGTTGAGGTCGGCAACGAGCTGCGGGAGGTCGAGCAGTTGTTCACCAAGGCGGGCGGTGCAGGGGTCGCAGAGCCGTCCGGGGGTGTCGTGGTGGGTGCAGGCGAGGCAGCGGGCCACGGGGTTCTCCTGGTGGGGCTGGCCGCCCGGGTGGGGCGGCTGGCGGGGCGGGTCAGCGGGCGACGACCTGCCAGCCGGACGGCAGGTCGTGGCCGGGCCGGTCGGGGTCGGGCGTGAAACCGGGCTGGTAGCGCAGGAGGTAGCCGCCGGGAGGTCGGACGGCGGCGCCGTGGATGACGGGGCCAGCGTCGATCTCGGTGACGAAGGCGCCGCCGAGCTGGTCGGCGATGGTGGCGAGGGGCATGAGGCCCCAGTCCTCCAGGTGCTGGATGGCGTCGGCGAGGGCCTGCCAGAGGGCGCGTTCGGTGGCGTCGGGGCTGGCTTCGGCGGCCTCGGCGAGCAGCTGTTCGCGGGCGGTGGTCACGGAAAACTTCCCGACGGCCTCGATTTCGCCCGGCTTCATCGCTGCGGACAGGCGGTTTACTGCGGCGTCGAGCATCACGCCGTAGCTCACGATCCGGCCGGTGACCGAGTCGTGGTGGATGGAGTCGACCGTGCCGAGGCTGCCGGCGGGGATGTCGGGCTGCTCGGGTGTCGAGTCGTCGGAGTGGAGGTGGATGAGGGTGCGGACACGGTCGCCGAGGGCGTGCTGGCGGTCAGTCATGGGGTCTCCAGAGGGGTCATGGCGGGTGTGTGCGGTCGTGCGCGCGGCGTCAGCTGGTCGGGGTGCGGTCGGCCTGGTCGTGCTCCCAGAGGGTGAGAAGGACGGAGCGCTCATCGGGGGACAGGTGGCGGGCCGCGCGGCGGACGAGGTGGTCGAGGCGGTGGCGTTCGGTGCTGGTGAGGGTGAGCGGTGCGGCGGTTCCCGGGGTGAGTGCCCGGTGACCGGGCCGGCGCTGCGGCTCGGCGGTGAGTGGGGCCTCGACCGCGCGGCGCAGCAGGGTCGCGGCGTCGGCGTCCCACTCGGCCTGGGTGGGCCGGGGGCGAGGGATGTGTGCGGTGCGGGCCCGGTGGGCGCGGCGGCGCAGGACGGCGATGCCGGCGAGGGATGCCGGTGCGCAGATGGCGAGGACGGCCCACGGCGTGATGGTGATCATCCGAGGACGGACCGGGCGAGGTTGGCCGCAGCCTCGGTGACCGCGCTGTCGGGGGCCTCGGAGCGGAGGAGGGTGGCGAGGGCGTCCAGCAGTCGGGCGAGGGCGGTGCCGGTCGGCGGTGTCATGAAGAGCGGCGCGCCCAGAGCGGCGGCGGTGTCGACGTGCTGTGCTGCGACGTCGAGGAGGTCGAGGAGGTCGGCGGGGACGGGGGCGGGCGCCACGTCGGCGGGGGCCGCAACGGCGGCGGCCGCGGCCCAGGCGCGCTGGATCCGGGCGCCGAGGTCCTGCCACTCGGGCATCGGGCGGCCGTCCCAGGTACGGCTGCCGGTGTGGACGCGGTACGCCTCGTAGGCGGCGCGGGCGATGCTCTGCACGGTGTGTCCTCTCTGGTTCAGCGGGCGGTGGTGTGTGGCGGTGGATGGCCCCGGAGCCGGTCAGGCCGTCCGCATGGTGATCTGCCAGCCGGTGTGGGTCGGGGCGACCTTGGCGACCTGGATCAGCGGCCGGCACGGCCACGGGACGGGGCCGCCGTGGGTGTAGCTGCAGGAGGCACAGCAGGGGGAACCCCACGGGTCGGTGGGGACGGTGGAGGGGGTGTGCTCGCGAACGGCCGTGTCGAAGTCGGTGGCGGTGGGGGTGGCGGTGGCGGTGGTCTGCACGGTGTGTCCTCTCGGTGGTGGTGGGTCAGGCGGTCCAGGCGATGCCGTGCTCGGCAGCCCAGGCCTGGTCTGCGGCGCCCTCGCGGGCCCGCCGCCGGGCGGCGAGCTGCTCGCGCAGCTCGCGGCCGGTGCTGGTGTCCGGCTCGGGCCCGGGGACGGCGGCCGCAGCCGCGCACAGAGCACACGGGACGGCCACGGTCGGGTGGTCGGGGCACCGGGGCCGCGCCGGCCGGGCGGCGGCCGGCGCCGGATCGGGGTCCGGCCGGGGCGCCGGAACGGGCCGGGGCCCGCGCTGCGCCCGGCGTCGGTCGGCGGCGACGTCGCGGGCGTGCTCGGTGCGCAGCTCGCAGGTGCGGCATGCGCGGCCGTCGACGGCGTCCCGGCCGTCCTCGCAGTGCGGCAGGTCGCAGCCGCGCCGGACCAGGCCGATCTCGGCGAGCCATCCGGAGGGCCGGCGGACGTCGGCCGGGGAGATCCGGGCGTAGCGGCGTACGAGCCGGGCGGCCACGCGGGCGACGTCGCCGTCGGCGTCCCGGATCGCCTGCCCCACAGCCCGGGCGGCCTGCCGCTGCTCCCAGCGGCTCATCCGGTGAACCAGCGTCGGGATATGGGCGAGAACGTGGTAGATCGGCTCGGTAACGGTCAAGGGGGGAAGGGAAGTTGGGGGTTCCGGCGTAGCCGACGGGCGGGCGGGACGATCGGCGGCCGGCCAGGTGCTCGCGGGCACGCCCGTGTCGCGCGGTACGGCGGGATCGGCTACGCCGGAGCCGCAACCGCCCACGGCGGCAGGCCTATTGGAAAGATCTTGTTGTAGTGATCTTGCTTGTCCGGTCGATCCGGCAGGGGTGGTGACGGCCGGATCGGCAGGGGTGGTGACGGCCAATCCGGCAGGGGTCGCGATGAGGTCGGCGGGGTCGAACAGGCCGAGCTGGCCGTCGATCTCGGCGTGCGGAACGGGAGCCGGCGGGGCGCAGCGGCGGGCCTTGGTCTGGCGGAGCGGGATGTCGAGGGCGAGCTGGGTGGGTATGCCGGGGATCGGGGCGGGGTGGACGGTGTAGCGGGCGGCGCGGCCGGTGGTGTCGGTGCGGGTGATCCAGCCGGCGGCGGTGAGCTCCGCGACGGCGGCGCGGGCGGCACCCTGGCCGATGCCCGCCAGGGTGGCTATCAGCGCGATGCTGGTGGGCGAGTCGAGGTGCTCGCGGACGGCCAGGACCGCGTAGGTGCCGAAGAGCGCACCGGGGAGCCGGTTGCGGGCGTAGGAGCTGACGCACACCCACAGGACGTCTTCGTCCGGGTCGGGCAGGACCAGGACGCGCGCGGAGGTGCCGCCGGGGCGGCGGACCGCGCGGACAAGGCCGGCTCGCTCGGCGGCGCGCAGGCCTGCGCCGACGGTGTCGGGGTGCAGGTCGAGGCCGCCGGCGAGCGTGCGGTCGGCTGCCCAGCAGTACCCGTAACGGCCGCGGGCGTAGTCGCCGACGGTGGTCACGGCACGAAGGTGATCGCCGGTCAGCACTGCGACCCACGGCAGCGGGAAGCGGGTGACGAACGGGGAGGGGTGCGCCGGGGTCTGCCCGGTGCCGGTGGTCGGATCGGGCTGGACAGCGGCGGCGGCGGGCCGCGGCATGGTGCTCCAGGTGGGTCCGGGGGTGGCGCTCGGGGGGCGCGGGACGGTGCCGCCGCGCCCCCCGAGCCGTACGGGGCGGCCGGTCTACGGCTGCGGGGCGAGGCCGGCCGCGGTGAGTCCGGCGACCAGGTCGTCGACCAGGTCCGCCGGGACGTCGCCGTCCCGGCCGCGGAGCGCGTTCGCGACGGCGGCGCGCACCCGGGCCTCGGCCGTGGTCGGGTCGTCGAACAGCGCGTCCTGACGGGGGTCTCTACGGGACGGGTTGCCGGCGCCGTCGAGGTAGTACACGGCGGCGGGGGTCTCCCCCTTCGGGGCCGTGAGGACAGTGCTCATTGCGACGCTGAGCGGTCCGCCCTCGACGTGTCCGCGCGGGGGCTCGACGACGACCAGCAGGGTGAGCTTGCCCTTCTTGCCGTGTCGGGCGACCGCTCCGAACAGTTGGTGCAGCTCGGTTGACGCGGCCTCGTGGACGCGGCCGCCCATGTGGTCGATCAGCACGTCGGCGAAGGGGCGGGGGGCAGGGTCGGGGTGGATTTCACCGGTGTCGAGGTCGAGACGGGCGTCGAGCATCAGGGAGCCTCTCGGGGGACGGCGGGCGGAGGGGGCAGACGGCGCGGTGCGCGGCCACGCCGATCTGGACGAGTCGGATGACGGCGGCCTCGCCGAACGCGGCGTCGGTGTGACCGCAGCGGCACAGGTAGTCGGCGCTGGGCGGGATGTACGGCCCGTAGTAGGGCCGGGGGCCGGACCCGAGCACGACGTGCAGCCCGGGGGAGGTCCGGCCGGTTGCCGTGGTCGGGTCCGCAGTCACAGCCGGGCCCGGACCGGTCTGGGCCCGGGGCCGGCGGGCGGCGCGGGGTAGGCCAGCGGGCGGCCGGCCGGGCGGGGCTCGGCCTTCGACCGGGCGGCGCGGGAGTCCTGCTGGGCCTCGTGGACCAGCTGCTCGACCCACGCCGCGACCAGACACAGAGCGGCGATGATGCACAGGGCGAGGAGTAAGCGGCTCACAGGGCACCACCCAGGGCACCGGCCGGGCGCAGCTCGGCGAGGGCGACGCCGTAGGTGGCGCAGCTGCCGGAGCACCACCAGCGGCCCGGTTCGCGGGAGCCGGTGATCCGGGTGTAGACCCATCCGTCCGGGGTCGCGCTGGTGACGGCGCCGACCTCACCGCATGCCTCGGTGGGGCACGCCCGGCCGACGGGCCGGGCGGGGATGTCCGGCCGGGACCCGGTCAGGCCCTTGTTCCACTCGTGCGCGGACCGCGGCGCCGACGCCGCCGCGCGGGCACGCTGGTCAGCGTTGTAGGCGGCCCGGCACCCGCACGGGTCACCGTCGGGGATCGGGATCTGGCGGTTGCGGTGCTGGCGCCACCCCTTGACGGTGCCGTGCTCGGTCGGGGCCCGACGGGAGCTCATTCGACATCACCGACCGTCAACCGGACCCTGACCGGGGTGATGTAGTACTCGGTGTTCGCGCCGTCCGCGCGCAGGTACGTCACGCCGTCCGGCTCGTCGTCCAACCGGTCCCAGACCATCACGGCCTCGGGCTGACCCTGCATCGCGGCCAGCACACACACGGCCTCGGCGACGTCGCGGGAGGCGTAGAGACCGATCAACTCGGTCTCCCAATCGGCCCGGTAGACGGTCGCGGGCCGGGTACGCAGGAGGCCGGCGGCGGCCAGCGCGTGGGTGACCGCGGCGGGCGTCGGGTCCTGCCCGAACATCGCCCGCACGACCAGCTCGGCGGCGTGGATGATGTGCTCGTCGGTGGTCACGCGGTCACCTCGGCAGACGCCTGCACCGGCACCCGGGAGCTGGTGTTCAACAAGACCGGAATCCCGTCGACCGTGCACCTCGCGGTGAGGTAGACGAACGCGCTGGTTGTCCTCGACGTCACCTCGGCGCCCAGCTGCGCCGCCCACGCCGTCAGCGCGTCGGCGTCCTCCCACGCGTAGATCTCGACCGTCGGCATGTCCTGCCACTGGTACGACTCCACAGTGATGCGGGTTGGGGCCGGCGTCAGCGAGGGCACGAGTCTGCCCACGAGAGCGTGGGCGGCGGCGAGTCGGGCGTGAGGGTCGGTGGATTCGTCCACCGTCACCGGGGCCGGGACCGCGCGCAGCTCCTCGACCTGGTTGTCAGCGTCTCGGAGCTCCCTGTCCAGGATCAGGACCTCGGTCACCAGCTCACGCAGGACCGGGACCACCTGCCGCAGGAGACGCTGCATCAGCGTCCGGGTGCGCAGAGACCACGTCATGGCCCGGGGGATCAGGGTGTCGAGGTCGCCCTCGTAGATCGCGGCGAGTCGCTCGGTCGTCGGGGCGCCGGCGTCGCGCGCCGAGGAGAGGATCTCGGTGGCGCGCTCGAAGGTCATGGGCCTGGTCACACCGACACCGCCGTCCGGGCCGACGCGGTGTAGGGGACGTGGGCGAAGATGGTCACGCTGTCGTCGCCGTGGGCAATCACCAGCGTGTACTCCAGGCCGCCGGGCCGGCGGGCCGAGGAGACGACGGCGGTCGGGATCGCCCGGATCCAGGCGTGCAGGGCGACCAGAGCGTCCGGGCCGTCGAACCGGCCGCTGATCGTTCCGTCGGGCTCGACCGTCCACGTCGGGGCCGGCGCGGCCGTCGCCGCCGCGGCCTCGGTGAGCCGCTGCCCGACCCGGAAGGCCGCATACTGCGCCCTCGGGTCGCTCAGCCGGTTGTTGCTACGCTTCATGGGGTCCTACTTCCGGTGTGAGAGCTGGGTAGGGCCGGGCCGCATCCCTGGAGTCCAAGCCGGGGGGCGGCCCGTTGCGTTTCAGCGACCGGGCGATGCCTGGACGCGGATGTACTGGCGGATCTGGCCAGAGACACCGTCTGGGAGCTGACGGGAGACTCGGACGACGGTCAGGGCCGGGCTGTCGCGCAGCGCGGCGAGTGCAGCCGCCGCGATATCGGCTGTGCCTGTGATCCGGACGGTGGTACTCGTCGCCGCTGGGGGAGTAGGGGCGGTCACGGTGGATCAGGCCATAGCTCGGCCACGGGCGCCGAGCGGGACGAGGGTCGCCCAATCGCGCCGAGTGGTGCCGGGCAGCTCGGCGACCGGGCTCACGGAGAAGAGCGCCCGGATCGCGGTGACGTGCTCCGGGAAAAACCTGACCTGCCGGCCGTACTTCTCGTGAGGCAGCGTCCGGATGCGACGCCGCAGCCAGCCTTCGGTGACGCCGAGGAGCTCAGCCAGGCCGGCATAGGTGAGGTAGGGGCTGGGAGAGGGGACTACGGGGGAGGGGGAGGACATGGGCACTCCTGACACGCTCGATGTCGCTCGATGTCGCTCGATGCCGCTCAGTGCATCTCTGATCGCAAACGCGAGCATAGGTGATGCCGAACGCGATTGCGAGCACTTCGACCGCCCTTGCGTGCAGACCGGCCCCTTAAGCCCCCACTAAGGGATGCCTAACCCGCCGCCATTGTCCTGATCTCGACCATGCATCCCGGGGGTACCCGCTGTTACGTTGTTCGCGAACGCGAGCACTCTGCGCGCTCGCGAGTACCCCTCGGGCCGACACGAGGGGGAAGCCCACGAAGGAGTGCGCCATGCCAGGCCCCGGCCCCGGCTCGACACAGGAGGACCCCACACGGGGCGCCCTGTCCATCCTCGTCCGAGCAGCTCTTGACCGACCGGGGATGTCCGCCCGCCGGCTCGCCGCGGAATCTGTCGACCCCGAAACCGGCCAGAAGCCGGGCCCCACATGGCTGGGCGAGCTCGCGCGGGGCGAAGTCTCCCGCGCGCCGGAACCTCACGTCCTGCGCGCCATTGCGGCGGGGACCGGCCTGCCCCTCGTGGAGGTCCAGGCGGCCGCGGCCGCCCAGTTCCTCGGGTACGTGGCCACGGAGCTGACGGACCTGCCAGATGACGTGCGCGCGATTGTCATGCTCGTTGCAGAAGCAGACCCGAGCGAATTGCCTCGCGCGAGGGCCGTTCTAGAGGCCCTGATTGCCCATAGAACCGGAAAATCTCGGTCAAATGAAGTTTAAATCCGAACATCGCCGATACGGAGCGGGCACCTCCTGTTGCTGAGCGATATTCGGGTGTACGTTCGACCCGGCCTCGCGATGATGACGTCGACCCAATGGCGGGTCGCCGAGAGTGGGGGTTGGTGTGCGGACTCGTGTCACCCGTGAACTAGCGCTGCTGGACGACGGCCTGCCGCTCTTGTTCACGGTTATCGTCGACGAACTGGTCATCGTCGGCGATTCACGGCGCTTCTCGGACGTTCAGCTGTCTGAGGCGTGCGGGCAGATCCGAGCGTGGGTGGAGGAGAACGAGCTCACCGCTGAGGGTGCGTTCGAGCTGCTGGCGCCCTTCGGTCAGCAGCTGGTGACGTGCGGCAGCGGGGACCTCCCGCCGGTAGATCACTCCTCGGTGTGATCACGACGAAAACGGGCCCCCGGGAAACCGGGGGCCCGTCGTCGTTCAGGCCATGACGGTGGCCGGTGCGGCCTTCAGCGCGGCGCGGACATCGGCAGGTACCTCGGGCGCCAGCGCGGCCTCCATGGCATAGGAAACTGCGGCGATCAGGTCGTCGTCCAGGATCGCCAGCAGGTGACCGTACCGGTCCACCGTGGTCTGGATCGACTCGTGTCCCAGACGGCCAGCGATCGCCGGCAGCGGGACGTTGCGCGCGATGAGCCACGCGGCGTGGGTGTGCCTGAGGTCGTGAATCCTCGGGCGCTTCGTGAGGCCGTCGGCGGCCGCGGCCTCGATGGCCGGCAGCCAGCGCAGCCGCCGGAACGATGCCGGGTACCAGGCCCCGCCCTCGGGCGCAGTGAACAGGAGATCCTCTTCACCCTTCCCGCGGGCAGCCCGGTTGAGGATCGACACGAGCAGCGGGGTGAGCACGATGGTGCGCCGGCTCTTCTTGCTCTTCGGCGACCCCGTCGTGCGGGACCCCTCCTCGTTGTACTTCCAGGTGCGGCTGATCCGCAGGGCCGGGCGGCCGCCGATTCGGACGATGTCCCGCTTCTGGAGCGCGGTTACCTCGCCCCACCTCGCCCCGGTACCGAGCAGAATTTGAACCAGGTCCACGGCGTCCGGGGCGAGGTACCTGATCAGTAGGCCGGCCTCCCAGTGCTCCAGGAACGTCATCTCCTCAGAGTCGCCGTCGTCCGCCCGGGGCAGCTTCGTTTCCAGACACGGATTCGCGCTACGCAGTGGCGCCTTCCCGGATGCGGCGGCCTGGAGGATGGCGGACAGGAGGCCGTGGTGGTCCCGCGCGGTCTTGGCGGAGTACTTGCGGCGCTTCCGGCCTGGGGGGTCGTGGGGGGCCGGGCGGCCAGCCGAGATGTCGTTGAACCAGAGCTTGACCGCATCGCCGGTGATCGACTTCTCGCCGTCGGACACGGTGAGGCCCTTGAACCAGGGGATCATGACCTGATCGATCATCCGGCGATACTTCCTCTTCGTGTCCCCCTGCACGGCTGTGAGAAGGCTCACGTAGGCCGGCGCGTAGTTCTCGAAGAGGTTCGCCGGGTCGACCTCGACGGGCGCTTCCTCCTCCTCGACGAACCCCTTACCGCGGACCCACCCGGGCGGCCAAGTCTCGCCGTACCCCTGCACGAGGTCCCGGAAGCGTTCGGCGCTCTCGTGGTCTCCGAACCGTTCGGACTCCTGCTTGCCCGTTCGGGCCCCGCCGTCACGCCACGTCACGGTGTACGTGACTCCACCAGTGGCTTTCTGACGCTCACGTATGGATGCCATGTGCTGACACTACGCCCGGCTGTGTTGACGTTGGTGTTGACGCGCTTTGAACATGAAGACGCCCCCTGACCCGTTTTCCCAGGTCAGGGGGCGAATGTGAACTGTGGAGCTTAGGAGACTCGAACTCCTGACATCTGCCTTGCAAAGGCAGCGCTCTACCAACTGAGCTAAAGCCCCGGGGCGGCATCGTGCGCACCGCCGGGCACTAGCGTACCCGGTCCCGGCGCGAATCCCACGCCCTGTCCCGGCACTCCTGCCGTACGGGTGGGGAAAGATCCGGTCGGTCCGGCCGCAGGGCCGGACCGACCGGACCGGGAGGCGCCGTGCGACGCCCCCGAAGATCGTCGATCGTCAGATCGTCGGCGTCCTCAGCGACCGGCCGGGACCGGGTCGGTGGCCTCGGTCCACAGGTCCTGCTCGGCGCGGTCCGCCTGGACCTGACGGTAGACAAAGAAGCCGCCGAGGGCGACCAGGGCGACCAGGAGAAGCTTCTTCACCGCGGGACCTCGTCCTTCTTGCGTTGGCGGACTCAGTAGCCGTGCACCGACCGGGTTCGATCGGGCCGACGAGTCCATGATTCCTTACGAGCACGAAAGGGCGGTCGGGTTGGCAGACTGCCCTTGCGGCCGATGATACACACCGGTGTCCCAATCGTGACCAGCCACCGCTGCTCCAACCGACCCGTCCGGTCGGAGGATTGACGCCACACCTCCTGTCGTACGGTCGGCCCGGCCCCGAACCCCCGCAGAGCCCCCCTGGAGCCCCCTCGAAGCCGTCACGGTTCCTGCCCACGGGAGGGGGGCACCACGACCGCCACACCGGCCGCCAGATCCACCCTGGTCCGGGGCGGCGCACCCTCGCCCTCCTCGTCGCGCAGCATCAGCGAGCTCTGCCGTTCGTCCAGCTGGTGCTGCTTGCCGGCCGCGAACTGCGCGTGCAGCTGCTCGAAGCCGGTCGCCGAGATCTGCCCCTCGCGACCCGTCCCCCGCCAGGGCACCAGACGCGACTTCCGCGCCTTCAGCGCCAACTGGTCGACGAAGGCCAGCGCCACCAGGGCGCAGACCAGGCCGGGGATGCTCATCGCCCAGAACACCGCCATCACGCCACCGTCTCTCCACCGGGTGCCGCCCGCCGACGGGCGGTCCTCACCCGTACAACCCCCGGACGGCGCCCACGGTTCCACCTCCGGAGCACGAGAACGCCGAAGGGCCCGGAGCGATGCTCCGGGCCCTTCGCGGTGGTGGGGCTAACAGGACTTGAACCTGTGGCCTCTTCCTTATCAGGGAAGCGCTCTAACCGTCTGAGCTATAGCCCCTTGCCGCACTGAAAGATTAGCGGACCGATCGCCGATCCCCCAAATCCGATTCACCCGGGGCAGCGGCAGGGGTTCCCGGGACGGGCTGGTGGGGGGCGGTACCGGAGGAGCGCAGCCACTCCTCGCGGGTGGCCGCCAGGCCGGCCGAACCGCCGGCGGTCGTGCGGACGGCGAGGACCTGGTTGACGCCGATCCGGTTCTCCTCGAAGGCCAGCGCGGAGGCCGCCATGTACAACCGCCAGACCCGCGCCCGGCCCCGGCCGACCAGCCGGACCGCCTCCGTCCAGTGCGCCTCCAGGTTGGCCACCCACTCACGCAGGGTCAGCCCGTAGTGCTCGCGCAGCGACTCGACGTCGCGCACCTCGAAGCCGGCCTCCTCCAGCAGGGAGACCGTGGGACCGACCGGGGAGAGCTCGCCGTCGGGGAAGACGTAGCGGTCGATGAACGGGCTCGGACGGTACGGCTCGCCGGGGACGTCGGGGCGGCGGGCGATCTGGTGGTTGAGGAGCCGGCCGCCGGGCACCAGCAGCCGGTAGAGGCCCTCGGCGTAGGCACGGTACTGCGCGGCGCCGACGTGCTCGGCCATCCCGACGCTGGAGATCGCGTCGAACGGGCCGTCCGGGATCTCCCGGTAGTCCTGGAGACGGATCTCCACCCGGTCGGCCAGACCGGCCTCCTCGACCCGCTGCCGGGCCAGCGCGACCTGTTCGGCGGAGATGGAGACGCCGACGGCCGTCACGCCGTAGTGCCGGGCCGCGTGCAGCACCAGCGAGCCCCAGCCGGAGCCGACGTCCAGCAGCCGCATCCCCGGCCGCAGGCCGAGCTTGCGGCAGATGAGGTCCAGCTTCGCCTCCTGGGCCGCCTCCAGGCTCCTGGCGGCGGGCTCCCAGTACGCGCAGGAGTACACCAGCGACGGGCCCAGGACCAGCGCGTAGAAGTCGTTGCCGACGTCGTAGTGGTGGCTGATCGACGCCCGGTCCCGGCTCCGGCTGTGCAGCCGTCCCGCCGGGCGGGCCTCCTCCGGCGGCGGCACGGGGCGGGGCCCCAGCGCGCCGGCCCGCAACAGGGCGCCCGCC
Organism: Kitasatospora sp. NPDC002965; assembly: GCF_040611255.1. Lineage (NCBI taxonomy): Bacteria > Bacillati > Actinomycetota > Actinomycetes > Kitasatosporales > Streptomycetaceae > Kitasatospora > Kitasatospora sp. NPDC002965. The sequence continues at coordinate 145,024 of NZ_JBEXNT010000002.1, forward strand.
GCCCGGCGGCCCTTGACGCCCACGACCTCGGCCGGGCCGAACCGCAGCCGGCGGATCTCGGGGCGCTCGACGAAGTGGGCGACGTCGCGCAGCACCTCGTAGAGGTCGGTGCCGGGGGCGACCTCCAGGTCCCCCGAGACGTAGGCGCGGACCAGGCCCAGTTCGCCGGGCTGCCAGAGCAGGTGGCGCAGCGCCCGGCGGTTGCGCAGGACCAGCGTGGGCGCCCCCGGCGGCCCCGCGACGCTGCCGTCCCATGCCTGGATCCGCAGCGGTACCGAGACCCCGAGCAGCCCGTCCAGGGCCTCGACCAGTCGCCGTGCGAGCTCCGCCATCGTGCGCCTCCGTCCTGCCGTACCTGCGCAGCCGTACCGGACCCGGCCGGTGGGACCGGGGAGGCCTGTGGCGGTCGGAACTCGGAACGAGCGCGTCCAGCTAAGCCCACCGCGACGGAGGCCGATTCGGACGGCACGCCGCGGGGACCGGCTGTCACCCGGATGCCGACGGGCCCCGCAGGCTGCAACAGCCTGCGGGGCCCGTTCATTTCCGTCCGCGGACGAAGATCCGTCCGTGCGGCGGCAGCTGACCCGGGATCACTCCCGGAGGGTCAGTCCTCCTCGGCGAGGGTCAGCTCGATGCCGCCGGTGAAGCCGGCCGCCGCGTTGTAGATGAACGCGGAGAGCGTGGACAGCGCGGTCAGCAGCACCACGTCGACCACGGCGATCAGCGAGGTGAAGGTCATCACCTTGCCGAAGCCGACGTAGTCCATCAGGTTCAGGCCGCCGCCGTTGTTCTCCGAGGCCGTGATGTCCTTCAGGGTCTTGGCCAGCGAGTCGAAGACGCCGAGCGAGTCCAGCGTCATCCACAGCACGGCCGCGGCCACGATGATGATGATCCCGACCGCCAGCGACAGCAGGAAGCTGACCTTCATCACCGACCACGGGTCGGCCTTGGTCACGCGCAACCGGGCCTTCCTGGTCCGGCCGCCCAGGCCGCCGACCGGCGCCGCCGCCGGAGCGGCGGGTCGGCGGGGGCCCGCGGCGGGCGTCCCGCCGGGCGGCGTGTTGCCGCCGCCGACCCGGGTACCCCGGGGCGGGGTCGGCTGCCCCTTGGCGTAGGTGGTCGGCTGCGAGAACCCCGACCCTCCCGCCGGAGCGCCCGGCGGGGGCGGCGGGGCCTGCTGGCCGCCGTAGGTCGCCCCGCCCTGTCCCGCCGCGCCGACCGGGGGCATCAGCGAGGTGGACGCGGAGGGGTGTTCGGCCGGCGGCTGCGGCACCCCGTAGCCCCCGCCGCCCTGTGCTGCGCCCGGACGGCCGCCGGTGGCTCCTCCCGCAGCACCCGTGGCTCCACTCACTGGTCCTCCCGCACTTCCCACCAGGGCGGCGACACCGCCCTGCGTCGTCACTCGTCATCCAGCGCCCGGCGGGATTGCCCGGTACTGGTCGGCCGGCCGGTCCCCACGCGCCGTCTCACGGGCGCGTCGGTACCGGCCGACACGGTACGAGGTCAGGCCTCGGCGGTCTCCCCGCCCGGCGCCGTCTCCGTACCTTCGGCCACCTCGGTGGACTCGATGGCCGCCACCTCGTCCTCCGCCGACTCATCGTCCTCGGCCTCCGCTTCCGCGTTGCGGGCCATGCCCACCACCGCGTCGCGCTTTCCGAGGTTGATCAGTTGGACGCCCATGGTGTCACGTCCGGTTTCACGAACCTCGGAAACCCTTGTGCGGATCACTCCACCGGACAGTGTGATCGCCATGATCTCGTCGCTCTCGTCGACGACCAGCGCGCCGACCAGCGAGCCCCGGCCCTCGACGATCTTCGCCGCCTTGGTGCCGTAGCCGCCACGTCCCTGGACACGGTACTCGTCCACGCCCGTCCGCTTGGCGTACCCGCCGTCGGTGGCGGTGAAGACGTACGTCCCCGGCCGGACCACGTTCATCGAGAGCAGTTCGTCGTCCTCGCGGAAGGCCATGCCCTTGACGCCGGACGTGGCGCGCCCGGTGGACCGGAGCGCGTCGTCGGTCGCGGTGAACCGGATCGACTGGGCCTTCTTGGAGACCAGCAGCAGGTCGTCCTCGGCGGAGACCAGCTCGGCGCCGATCAGCTCGTCGTCCCGGCCCTCCTCGTCCTGCCGCAGGTTGATCGCGATCAGGCCGCCGGAGCGGGGGGAGTCGTAGTCCTTCAGCAGCGTCTTCTTCACCAGGCCGGCCCGGGTGGCGAGGACCAGGTACGGCTTGTCCTCGTAGGTCCGGACGGCCATCACCTGGGCGATCTGCTCGTCCGGCTGGAAGGCCAGCAGGTTGGCCACGTGCTGGCCGCGGGCGTCGCGCCCGGCGTCCGGCAGCTCGTAGCCCTTGGCGCGGTAGACCCGGCCCTTGTTGGTGAAGAACAGGATCCAGTTGTGGGTCGTCGTCACGAAGAAGTGGTCGACGAGGTCGTCCTGCTTCAGCTGGGCACCGCGGACGCCCTTGCCGCCGCGCTTCTGCGAGCGGTAGAGGTCGGAGCGGGTCCGCTTGACGTAGCCGCCACGGGTGATCGTGACGACGATGTCCTCCTCGGCGATGAGGTCCTCGATGGAGAGGTCGCCGTCGGACGGGATGAGGGTCGAACGCCGCTCGTCGCCGTACTTCTCGACGATCGCGGTGAGCTCCTCCGAGATGATCTCGCGCTGACGGGTCGGCGAGGCCAGGATCGCGTTGTACTCGTCGATCTTGCGCTGCAGCTCGTCGTGCTCGTCCATGATCCGGCGGCGCTCCAGGGCGGCCAGCCGGCGGAGCTGCATCTCCAGGATCGCGTTGGCCTGGAGCTCGTCGATGTCGAGCAGGGCCATCAGACCGCTGCGGGCGGCGTCGGCGCTCTCCGAGGCGCGGATGAGCGCGATCACCTCGTCGATCATGTCCAGGGCCTTGAGCAGGGCGCGCAGGATGTGCGCGCGCTCCTCGGCCTTGCGCAGCCGGAAGGTGGTGCGCCGGACGATGACCTCGACCTGGTGGTTGACCCAGTGCCGGATGAAGGCGTCGAGCGAGAGCGTGCGCGGCACGCCGTCGACCAGGGCCAGCATGTTGGCGCCGAAGTTGGTCTGCAGGTCGGTGTGCTTGTAGAGGTTGTTCAGCACGACCTTGGCGACGGCGTCGCGCTTGAGCACGACCACCAGGCGCTGACCGGTGCGCGAGGAGGACTCGTCGCGGACGTCGGCGATGCCGGCGACCCTGCCGTCCTTGACCAGGTCGGCGATCTTCAGGGCGAGGTTGTCCGGGTTGACCTGGTAGGGCAGCTCGGTGATCACCAGGCACTGGCGGCCCTGGATCTCCTCGACCTCGACCACGGCGCGCATGGTGATCGAGCCGCGACCGGTGCGGTGCGCCTCCTCGATCCCGCGGCGGCCGACGATCAGGGCACCGGTCGGGAAGTCCGGGCCCTTGATCCGCTCCATCAGCGCTTCCAGCAGCTCCTCGTTGGAAGCCTCCGGGTGCTCCAGCGCCCAGAGTGCGCCGGAGGCCACCTCGCGCAGGTTGTGCGGCGGGATGTTGGTGGCCATGCCGACCGCGATGCCGGTGGCACCGTTGACCAGCAGGTTGGGGATGCGCGCGGGCAGGACGGTCGGCTCCTGCGAGCGGCCGTCGTAGTTGGAGGCGAAGTCGACGGTCTCCTCGTCGATGTCGCGCATCATCTCCATGGCCAGCGGCATCATCTTGCACTCGGTGTAGCGCATGGCCGCGGCCGGGTCGTTGCCCGGGGAGCCGAAGTTGCCGTTGCCGTCCACCAGCGGCATCCGCAGCGACCACGGCTGGGCCAGGCGGACCACGGTGTCGTAGATCGAGGTGTCGCCGTGCGGGTGGTAGTTGCCCATGACGTCGCCGACGACGCGGGCGCACTTGTAGTAGCCCTTCTCGGGGCGGTACCCGCCGTCGTACATCGCGTAGAGCACGCGGCGGTGCACCGGCTTGAGGCCGTCGCGCACCTCGGGCAGCGCTCGGCTCACGATGACGCTCATCGCGTAGTCGAGGTACGAGCGCTGCATCTCGGTCTCGAGCTCGACCGGCTCGATCCGCAGGGTGATCGCGGAGGCGACCTCGGGGGTCTCGGGCTGCTCGCCTTCGGGACGGTTGTCGTCGACCACTGGTGGTCAGTTTCCTTTCACGCGGACTGGATGTGTGCGGGGCCTGGGTGCAGGCGTCACACGTCCAGGAAGCGGACGTCCTTGGCGTTGCGCTGGATGAAGGAGCGGCGGGCCTCGACGTCCTCGCCCATCAGGACGGAGAACAGCTCGTCGGCGCGGGCGGCGTCCTCCAGGGTGACCTGGAGGAGCAGGCGGTGGGCCTGGTCCATGGTGGTGATCCGGAGCTCCTCGGCGTTCATCTCGCCGAGACCCTTGAACCGCTGGATCGCGTCGTCCTTCGGCAGGCGGCGGCCGGCGGCCACGCCCGCCGCGATCACGGCGTCGCGCTCGCGGTCGGAGTAGACGTACTCGAAGTCGTCCTTGCCCCACTTGATCTTGTACAGCGGGGGCATCGCCAGGTACACGTAGCCGGACTCGACCAGCGGCCGCATGAAGCGGAACAGCAGGGTGAGCAGCAGCGTCCGGATGTGCTGCCCGTCGACGTCGGCGTCGGCCATCAGAACGATCTTGTGGTACCGGAGCTTGGACTCGTCGTAGTCCTCCTGGATGCCGCAGCCGAAGGCCGAGATCAGCGCCTGGACCTCGGTGTTCTGCAGCACCTTGTCGATCCGGGCCTTCTCGACGTTCAGGATCTTGCCGCGGATCGGCAGGATGGCCTGGATCCGCGGGTCGCGGCCCTGCTTGGCCGAGCCGCCGGCGGAGTCACCCTCGACGATGAAGATCTCGCACTCGGACGGGTCCTTGGACTGGCAGTCGCTCAGCTTGCCGGGCAGCGAGGCGGACTCCAGCAGGCCCTTGCGGCGCGTGAGGTCGCGCGCCTTGCGGGCGGCGACGCGCGCGGTGGCGGCCTGGATGGACTTGCGGATGATGTCCGAAGCCTCGTTGGGGTTGCGGTCCAGCCAGTCGTTGAGGTGCTCGTGGACCACCTTCTGGACGAAGGTCTTCGCCTCGGTGTTGCCCAGCTTGTCCTTGGTCTGGCCCTCGAACTGCGGCTCGCCGAGCTTGACCGAGATGATCGCGGTCAGGCCCTCGCGGATGTCCTCGCCGGAGAGGTTGTCGTCCTTCTCCCGGAGCAGCTTCTTGTCCCGCGCGTAGCGGTTGACCAGACCGGTCAGCGCCGCGCGGAAGCCCTCCTCGTGGGTGCCGCCGCCGTGGGTGTGGATGGTGTTGGCGAAGGAGTAGACCCCCTCGGTGTACGAGGAGTTCCACTGCATGGCGATCTCCACCGAGATCGTCTTGTCCTTGTCCTCCGCCTCGAAGTCGATCACCGAGGGGTGGATCACGTCGCCCTTGCGGGAGTTGAGGTGGGCGACGAAGTCGGCGATGCCGCCGTCGTACTTGTAGGTGACGGAGAGCGGCTTGCCCTCCTCGTCGACGTGCTCGGGGCGCTCGTCGGTGAGCGAGATGGTCAGGCCCTTGTTGAGGAACGCCATCTCCTGGAAGCGCCGGGAGAGCGTCTCGAAGGAGTAGACCGTGGTCTCGAAGATGTCCGGGTCGGCCCAGAAGGTGACCGTCGTGCCGGTCCGGTCGGTGGCCTCGCCCTTGACCAGCGCCGCGGTCGGGGCGCCCATCTTGTAGTCCTGGGTCCAGCGGTGGCCGTCCCGGTCGATCTCCACCGCGAGCCGGGTGGAGAGCGCGTTCACCACGGAGACGCCGACGCCGTGCAGACCGCCGGAGACCGCGTAGCCGCCGCCGCCGAACTTGCCGCCCGCGTGCAGGACGGTGAGCACGACCTCGACGGCCGGCTTCTCCTGCCCGGGGACGATGTCCACCGGGATACCCCGGCCGTTGTCGACCACCCGGACCGCGCCGTCGGCGAGGAGCATGACGTCGATGGTGTCCGCGTACCCGGCCATCGCCTCGTCGACGGAGTTGTCCACGACCTCCTGCACCAGGTGGTGCAGGCCGCGCTCACCGGTCGAGCCGATGTACATGCCGGGACGCTTGCGGACGGCGTCGAGGCCCTCCAGCACCTGGATGTTGCTGCCGGTGTAGGAAGCCTGGTCGGTCTGGTCTGGGGTCTGGCTGGGGTTGCCGGAATCGGCCACGAAGCGCCCTCTCTGGCACAGCTCGGGCCGCATCCCCACCCCGTGCGGGCGGGCGTGCGACCACGGCGTTTCGACTCGGTTGCCACTAGCAACAGTGTTTGGCTCTCAGTCTACCGGTACGACTGACAGAGATGGGCGTTTGGCAGCCTCTGAGGGCAGATACGCCGCCCTGAATCCCCTCTGCACATGTCCCGATACTCGCCCCGGGGGCTGAGAGCGCCTGGAAGGGCCGTCAGGGGTTCCGGAAGATCCGAGTCCGCTCGGCCCCGGGCCGGCCGGGGTCAGCCCCAGGTGTCGCCCGGCCCCTTGCTGCCCGGAGCGCGCAGCCGGCCGTAACCGCGGACCGGGGCGGCCGGACCCAGCACCTTGATGGTCCGGACCGTGCCGTGACCCAGCTCGTGATTCAGACGGGCCACCAACTGCCTTGCCAACCAGCGGAGTTGGGTCGCCCATGCGGTGGAGTCGCACTGCACGGTGAGAACCGCGGCCTCGTCGTCGTAGGACGTGGGGGTGCAGTGCGCGGCGATGTCCGGGCCGACGATCTGCGGCCACCGGCCCATCACGCCGCCGACGGCCGCCGAGGACTCCCAGCCGCGCTCGGTCAGCAGCCGGTTCAGCGCCGCCCCCAGCGGCACCGGGTCACGGCCGTCCGAGCGGGCCCCGCTGCGCAGACCGTGCCGCTTCGCCTCGCGCTTCTCGCGGACCTGCTCGCCGCGCTGGCGGGCCTGCGCCCGGGCCGCCCGCAGCGCCGACCGGGCCAGATCGGCGCCGGTCAGCTCGGCGCCGCCCTGCTGCGGGGAGTCCTGCGCCGGCTCGCTCACGGCGATCTCCTATCCCCAGCCTGTGGACAACGGTCGGCCGTCCAGCGTACGGGAGCGGGAGGGGTCCTCGGGGCGCCCCCGACCGCTGCGGGTGGGGGGATCGGGTGGGGAAACGGTGCCGGAGCTCAGCCGGTGACGCGCTGGACCGCTCCGTCGGCGACCGAGAACCGGACCCCGGCCAGCGCCTTCGGCACGTCCTCGGCGACGGCGGCGGTGACGAGCACCTGCTCGCCGCCGGCCACCAGTTCGGCCAGCCGGTCGCGGCGGGAGGCGTCCAGCTCGGCGAAGACGTCGTCCAGGACGAGCACGGGCTCACCGCCGTCGGCGCGCAGCAGTTCGTACGAGGCCAGCCGGAGCGCCAGCGCGAACGACCAGGACTCGCCGTGGCTGGCGTAGCCCTTGGCGGGCAGCGGACCGAGTCTGAGCACCAGCTCGTCGCGGTGCGGGCCGACCAGGGTGATCCCCCGCTCGACCTCCTGCTTGCGGACCGTCCGCAGGGCCTGGAGCAGCTGTTCCTCGGCCTGCTCGCGGCTGCCGGGCAGTTCGCCCTCGAAGGAGCTGCGGTACTCCAGGACCGTCTCGCCGCCACCCGGTGCCAGCTGCCCGTAGGCGGCCGTGACCAGCGGCTGGAGGGCGGCCACCAGCTGGATCCGGAAGGCGGTCAGCTCGGCGCCGGACCGGGCCAGGTGACCGTCCCAGACCTCCAGGGTGGAGAGGTCGGCGCCCTTGCCGCCGCCGGCCCGGCGGGCCATCGCGGCGGTCTTCAGCAGGGCGTTGCGTTGCTTGAGCACCCGCTCGTAGTCCTGCCGGACGCCGGCCAGCCGGGGAGCGCGGGCGGTCAGCAGCTCGTCCAGGAACCGCCGTCGCTCGCCGGGGTCGCCCTTCACCAGCGCGAGGTCCTCGGGGGCGAAGAGCACGGTGCGCAGCAGGCCCAGCACGTCGCGCGGCCGGACGTTGTCCGAGCGGTTGATCCGGGCCCGGTTGGCCTTGCCGGGGGTGATCTCCAGCTCGACCAGGGTGGTGCGGGTGCCGGCGACCACGGAGGCGCGCACCACCGCCCGCTCGGCGCCCAGCCTGATCAGCGGGGCGTCGGTGGCCACGCGGTGGCTGCCGAGGGTGGCGAGGTAGCCGACCGCCTCGACCAGGTTGGTCTTGCCCTGGCCGTTGGGACCCACGAACGCCGTCACGCCCGGGTCGAGGGAGACCTCGGCCCGGGCGTAGGAACGGAAGTCGGCGAGCGACAGATGCGCGACGTGCATGGCTGTGGACTGCGCTCGCCTTCTGTGGAGAACCCGGTGGGACCACCCGGGTGGGGACTGCGGGACTACTTGGACTCCACCGCGTGGCCGCCGAACTGGTTGCGCAGCGCGGCGATCATCTTCATCTGCGGCGAGTCGTCCTGGCGGGAGGCGAAGCGGGCGAACAGCGACGCGGTGATGGCCGGCAGCGGCACGGCGTGGTCGATCGCCGCCTCGACGGTCCAGCGGCCCTCGCCGGAGTCGGCGGCCCAGCCCTTGAGCTTGGCCAGGTGCTCGTCGTCGTCGAGGGCGCGGACGGCCAGGTCCAGCAGCCAGGAGCGGATCACGGTGCCCTCCTGCCAGCTGCGGAAGACCTCGCGGACGTCGGTGACCTCGGGGGCCGCCTCCAGCAGCTCCCAGCCCTCGGCGAAGGCCTGCATCATCGCGTACTCGATGCCGTTGTGGACCATCTTGGCGAAGTGGCCGGCGCCGACCGCACCCGCGTGCACGGAGCCGAAGTCGCCCTCGGGCTTGAGCGCGTCGAAGACGGGCTGAACCTTCGCGACGTGCTCGGCCTGGCCGCCGTACATCAGCGCGTAGCCGTTCTCCAGGCCCCAGACGCCGCCGGAGACGCCGCAGTCGACGAAGCCGATCTCCTTGGCGGCGAGCGCCTCGGCGTGCTTGACGTCGTCGGTCCAGCGGGAGTTCCCGCCGTCCACCACCACGTCGCCGGGGGAGAGCAGCTCGGCCAGCTCGTCCACGGTGGCCTGGGTCGCGGCACCCGCCGGGACCATGACCCAGACGACGCGCGGGGCCTGGAGCTTGGAGACCAGCTCCTGAAGGCTCTCGACGTCGGAGATGTCGGGGTTGCGGTCGTAGCCGATGACGGTGTGGCCGGCGCGGCGGATCCGCTCGCGCATGTTGCCGCCCATCTTGCCGAGACCGATGAGGCCGAGCTCCATGACCTAATCCTTACCTGTGGTGACGTCCCTGCGGGCGGCGCCGTTGCCGCGCCTCCCCGAGCCTACGTGCTGAAGCGCAGAGGCCTCCCCGCGGTCGGGCCGACCGGGGGAGACTTCCACAGGTTTGTTCACAGGGCTGTGGGTGACGGCCCCGCGCCCGCCGGCGTCAGCCGGAGAGGCGGACCGGCATGATCAGGTACTGGTAGGCCTCGTCCGCCTCGGCGTCCACCGAGGCCTTGCCGCTGAGCAGCGCGGGCTTGGTCGGGGTGGTGAAGCTCAGCTGGGCGTAGGCGGAGTCGATGGCCTTGAGGCCCTCCTCCAGGTAGCCCGGGTTGAAGGCGATCGAGATGGCGTCGCCCTCCAGGGAGGCGTCGATCCGCTCGGTGGCCTGCGCGTCGTCGCCCGAGCCGGCCTCCAGCGTGAGCACGCCCTCCTCGAAGTTCAGCCGGACCGGGGTGTTGCGCTCGGCGACCAGCGAGACGCGCTTGAGCGCCTCAAGGAAGGGCTGCGTCTGGATCGCCGCGATCGCGTTGAACTCGGTCGGGAAGAGGCTGCGGTACTTCGGGAACTCGCCTTCCAGCAGGCGGGTCGTGGTCCGCCGGCCGGCACCCTCGAAGCCGATCAGACCCTCGCCGGCGCCGCCGGAGGAGAGGGCGATCGAGACGGTGTCGCCGCTGCCCAGGGACTTGGCGATGTCCTGCAGGGTCTTCGCCGGCACCAGGGCGACCGCGGAGATGTCGGACTGCTCGGGCTTCCACAGCAGCTCGCGGACGGCGAAGCGGTAGCGGTCGGTGGCGGCCAGGGTGATCCGGTCGCCCTCGATCTCGACCCGCACACCGGTGAGCACCGGCAGGGTGTCGTCGCGGCCCGCGGCCACGGCGGCCTGGCTGACCGCGGAGGCGAAGACGTCGCCGGAGACGGTGCCGGTCGCGGTCGGCATCTGGGGCAGGGCGGGGTACTCGTCCACCGGGAGGGTGGGGAGGGTGAACCGCGAGCTGCCGCAGACCACGCTGACCCGCTGGCCGTCGGTGGAGAACTCCACGGGCCTGTTGGGCAGGTTCCGCGAGATGTCGTTCAGCAGCCGGCCGGAGACCAGCACGGTGCCGGCCTCCTCGATGTCGGCCTCCAGCCCGACCCGGGCCGAGACCTCGTAGTCGAAGCCGGACAGGGCCAGGCTGCCGTCCTGTGCCGTCAGCAGCAGGCCCGCCAGCACCGGCACCGGCGGCCGTGCCGGGAGGCTGCGGGCCGCCCAGGCCACCGCCTCCGCGAGGACGTCACGCTCCACCCGGAACTTCACCGGTAACCGCCTCCTGGATCGAGCGCTCCCGCTCGCACGTCTGGTTCTTCTGATCTTGGTCTTCGGTCCGCCTGGCCGCCGAGCTCTGCCGCTCCGTGTCCAGTCGCCGAGGACAGTCTGACGTACTCCACCGACAGACGGGGCAGACGGGCGGAAGCAAGTCGAACGGATGTCGGTGAGCGGTTGTCCACAGATTTCGGCCCCACCCACTTTTGAGCTCATCGAACGGTCTATAGGTGTAGTGGTAGTAGTAGGGCCTGTGGAAACCGTGGATAACCCTGTTTGCGCAGGTCAGACCAGGTTTTTTGTCCACAGGGGGTGTGGACCGGGCCTGTGGACGAGCAGGCCCCGCTGTGGACGGCGGAGCGTTACCCACAGGGCACGCTGAGTATCCACAGGTTATCCCCAGCTCCGTCCCCAGATCCGGGCCCGGTTATCCACGGGCCCCGGTCAACATTTCGTGACGCCTTTCACACCTGGGCGTGAACGGCTGCGGAAGGTTGTCGAACTGTGGACACGCCTGTGGACAACCTGGGGATAACCGGGGCTCTCCTGGGGACAACCGGTGGACAACCCGGATGGCCTACTGACGGGCCGACAATTGTCCACAGGCTGTGGACAACGGTTGTGCACAAGTCCACAGGCACCTGACCTGCGCGGAAGAGCGTAGCGGCGGCGGGCCTGTGGAGGAATTCTGGATAACTCACGGCTCCCGGGCCTGTGGACGACGGGAACCCGGTCCGGCCTGTGGATTCCGGCCCTGCGCGCCCGGGGTGTTCGAATCCCTGGTCAGATGTTCGGCGCGGGCTGTGGACTGGCGGTGCATCCGTCGCAGGACATGCCTGCCCCGTCGGAGGCCCGCGCACACCTCGAACATGCCGAAAGGGCGTCAGGATCGCTCCTGACGCCCTTTTCCGGCCACCTGCGGCCGTCGCTGCCACCTGACGGCCCGCCCCGGCGGACGGGCCCGTGCGGCGGCTCCGGCTAGCTCTTGATGCGGTTGGTGAGTTCGGTGACCTGGTTGTAGATCGAGCGCCGCTCGGCCATCAGCGACCGGATCTTGCGGTCGGCGTGCATCACCGTGGTGTGGTCGCGACCGCCGAACTGCGCGCCGATCTTCGGCAGCGAGAGGTCGGTGAGCTCCCGGCACAGGTACATCGCGATCTGACGGGCCGTCACCAGTACGCGGCTGCGGGAGGATCCGCAGAGGTCGTCCACACCCAGCCCGAAGTAGGCGGCGGTCTGCTGCATGATGACCTGCGCGGTGATCTCCGGCCCCGCGTCCTCGTCGCCGCCCGGGATCAGGTCCTTGAGGACGATGCCGGCCAGCTCCAGGTCGACCGGCGCCCGGTTGAGGTTGGCGAAGGCGGTGACCCGGATCAGCGCGCCCTCCAACTCCCGGATGTTCCGGGTGATCCGGGACGCGATGAACTCCAACACGTCTGCGGGGGCGTTCAGTTGCTCCTGGATCGCCTTCTTGCGCAGGATCGCGATGCGGGTCTCCAGCTCCGGCGGGGTGACGTCGGTGATCAGCCCCCACTCGAAGCGGTTGCGGAGCCGGTCCTCCAGCGTGGTCAGCAACTTGGGCGGCCGGTCGGAGGAGAGGACGATCTGCTTGTTGGCGTTGTGCAGGGTGTTGAAGGTGTGGAAGAACTCCTCCTGCGTGGACTCCTTGCTCGCCAGGAACTGCACGTCGTCCACGAGCAGGATGTCCATGTCCCGGTACCGCTTGCGGAAGGTGTCCGCCTTGCCGTCCCGGATCGAGTTGATGAACTCGTTGGTGAACTCCTCCGAGGACACGTAGCGCACCCGGGTGCCCGGGAAGAGGCTGCGGGAGTAGTGCCCGATGGCGTGCAGCAGGTGGGTCTTGCCCAGTCCGGACTCGCCGTAGATGAAGAGCGGGTTGTACGCCTTGGCCGGAGCCTCGGCGACGGCCACCGCGGCCGCGTGCGCGAACCGGTTGCTCGCGCCGATGACGAAGGTGTCGAAGAGGTACTTGGGGTTCAGCCGGGCGGCCGGCTCGTCCTTGCGGGAGCCGCCTGCCGGGGGACCGCCGGGCGGGGCCGGCACCCCGGGCACCGCCTGGCGGTCGGTGGCGCGCTCGGCGCCCCGGTCGGCGCCGCGGTCGGTCGGGGCCTTCTCCGCCGAGCGTCCGCCGGGCGGCCGGCCCGTGGGGGCGCGGCGGCCGGAGCCGGTCCGCGGGTGCTCGCCGGGGCCGGGGCCGTACGCGCCGCCGAACAGGTCGCCCTGCGTGGTCGAGGGCGGCCCGGGCACGGCGGGGCGGGCCGAGGGGCGCTGGGACTCCGCCTGGCGGTAGTCGTCCCGGTAGTCCTCGCGGTACTCCGGGGACGGCTCGGGGTAGCCGGAGCGCCCCTGGTCCTCGTCCCAGTCCTGCTGCCGGGACGGCACGCCGTACCCGCCCCCGGCCCCGCCGCCGTACGAGGGCGCCGGGTGCTCGGGGTAGCCGCCGCCGTACTGGTCGTGGCCGTACTGGTCCCGGCCGTGGTCCGACTCGTAGGGGCGCTCGTACGCGGGCCGTCCGTAGTCGGCGCCGCCGGTCTGCGGGGGGTACGGCTCGGAGGCCGGCGGCTCGGCCGGCACGGGGAAGGGGGCCACGGCGTTGGCGTCGACCATCACGGCGATCCGGACCGGACGGCTGAGCTCGCGGCTGAGGGCCTCGGTCAGCTGCGGGAGCAGCCGACCCTCCAGCACCTGCTTGGCCCGCTCGTTGGGGGTCGCCAGCAGGGCGGTGTCGTGCATCATCCACATCGGTTGGGTGCGCTGCACCCACTGCTTGTCCATCTCCCCGACGTCCGGGTCGCCGACCAGCCGCTCGACGACCCTTGCCCAGACAGGGACGAGGTCGCTGTTGACATCAGCCACTGGTGCACGCTTTCTCGGTTCCCCGCGGCTCCAGCAGGGGTGGTGGATCAAGGATCTGTGGATCGTGGTCCGTTACCGAAGAACAAACCAGACAAGTCCTGCAACGGTAGTCAGCGAACAGAGCCGGATCAAGTCGTTGTCCACAGGCTGTGGGCAAAGGGCGGGGCGGACGCCCCGGGAGGGGCGCGGACAAGCGGCTGGTTTGACCCTCGTGCCCCGTCCCGCGTACCGTAACCAGGTCGAGTTGTCGATGGCCGCTGCCGCATGTCCGCGGGTCCACCCGCTCCATAAGGCGCGCAGCACGGGCGCCGTGGATTGCCCAGAACCCCAGCCGAACTGGGGTGATGGGCCGGATTTCCGAATCAGGGGAGATCACGCGGACGCACGGTGACGGCCAAGCGATCTACCCGTCATCCTACGATTCACCTCAGGAGCCCCCGAGTGAGCAAGCGCACCTTCCAGCCGAACAACCGTCGTCGCGCCAAGACCCACGGCTTCCGGCTGCGTATGCGTACCCGCGCCGGCCGCGCCATCCTGGCTGCCCGCCGTGGCAAGGGCCGCACCAGCCTGTCCGCCTGATCCGCACCAGAGTCTGTTGTGCTGCCCTCCGAGAATCGGCTGCGGCGGCGCCAGGACTTCGCGACCGCAGTCAAACGCGGTCGCCGGGCCGGTAGGCCCCTACTGGTCGTCCATCTCGCCAGAGAGGACGCCCAGGGGGGCCGGACCGACCGGGCCAGCGACTCCCACCCGCACGTCGCCGAGGGGACCCCTTCGGCGCGTGCGGGTTTCGTCGTGAGCAAGGCCGTTGGCCCGGCGGTCATCCGCAACCTGGTCAAGCGCCGGCTGCGCCACCTTGTGCGTGATCGTCTGTCCCGGCTGCCCGCCGGTAGCCTGATAGTGGTGCGTGCGCTGCCCCAAGCCGCGTCCGCCTCGTACCAGGAGCTCGAACGCGACCTGGACGCGGCGCTCAAACGGCTGCTCAAGGCCGAGCACGCCGTTGCGGCGCCGACGGGAGCAGGGCGATGAAGTACCTGCTGATGGGTTTGATCAGGGTCTACCAGTGGACCATCAGCCCACTGCTCGGTCCGGTCTGCCGCTACTACCCCTCCTGCTCGCACTACGGCTACGAGGCCGTGAAGGTGCACGGGGCGGTGAAGGGCGGCGGCCTGACCGCGTGGCGCATCCTGCGTTGCAATCCGTGGACGCCCGGTGGGGTCGACCATGTTCCGCCGCGCAGGCACCCGGTATGGCACCGCCGGTTGCGCGACCTGCTGAAGAGCCGGTCCGCCGCAGACCAGCCGGTGATCATGCCCCCCGCCGGTCCGGACCCAGAGGGCCCGGCGACCATTGGCCCCGTGGGGCCAATCCCAATGTCCAAGGAGCCTGACCGGTGACCTTCTCCTTCCTCAACCCCCTGTACACAGCGGTGTCCTGGATCATCGTCCAGTTCCACTCGCTGTACAGCCACGTTTTCGATCCGAACGGTGGCTGGGCCTGGGGTCTGGCCATCGCCTCGATGGTGGTCGTCATCCGGATCTGCCTGATCCCTCTCTTCGTGAAGCAGATCAAGGCGACCCGGGCCATGCAGGCGATCCAGCCGAAGATGAAGGCCATCCAGGAGCGGTACAAGAACGACCGCCAGCGCCAGTCCGAAGAGATGATGAAGCTGTACAAGGAGGCGGGTACCAACCCGTTCTCCAGCTGCCTTCCCATCCTCGTGCAGGCGCCGTTCTTCACCGCGCTCTACGGCGTGCTCGCCAAGGTCGCCGACGGCAAGCCGATCGGCGTCATCGACGGCACGCTGCTCGACAGCGCCCAGCAGGCCCACATCTTCGGTGCCCCGCTCTCGGCCACCTTCGTGGGCAGCCCCGAGGTCAGCGTCAAGATCGTCGTCGCAGTGATGATCATCCTGATGTCGCTGTCGCAGTTCGTCACCCAGCGCCAGCTGATGACGAAGAACATGGACCTCACGGTCAAGACGCCGTTCATGCAGCAGCAGAAGATGCTGATGTACGTCTTCCCGATCATGTTCGCCGTGATGGGCATCAACTTCCCCGTCGGTGTGCTCGTCTACTGGCTGACCACCAACGTCTGGTCGATGGGCCAGCAGCTGATCGTCATCCGGAACAACCCGACGCCGGGCAGCAAGGCCTGGGACGAGCGCCAGGACCGCCTCAAGAAGGCGGGCCGGCTGAACCCGGACGGCTCGGTCATCACCGGTCCGCTGTGGGGCCTCCTGCCGGCCAAGAAGTCCGCCGCGACCGCCGACGCCGTGGTCGAGGAGTCGGTGCAGGTACGCCGCCAGCAGCCGCGGAAGCAGACCAAGTCGCAGCGCCAGCACGGTGCCCCGACGACCAGCCTCACCAAGGACGCCCCCGCGGAGACGCCGGCGCAGGAGCCCTCGGACGCCGCCCCGGCGGACACGCCGCCGGCCGCTGCCAAGCAGACCGCGGCCCGGCCCGCCGGCGCCAGGTCGGGCCCCGCCCGGCAGCAGCCGAAGCGCGGCGGCGGCGGGCAGCGGCCGAAGAAGAAGTCCTGACCCGTCCGGCCCCGGCCTGTTCCAGCGGCCCCCCGAACCTCGTTACCGGCCCACCACCCGGGCCCATCTCCGAAGGAGTCCATCAGTGACGGAAGGCACCACCTCCGCCGTCGAGGCCGAGGCCGTCGCCAGCACCGACGAGAACGTCGTCGCCCGGCTGGAGCAGGAGGGCGACATCGCGGCGGACTACCTGGAGGGTCTGCTCGACATCGCCGACCTCGACGGTGACATCGACATGGACGTCGAGGGCGATCGCGCCCTGGTCTCCATCGTCGGCGAAGGCAACGACCGTTCCCTGCAGCGTCTGGTCGGCCAGGACGGCGAGGTGCTGGAGGCACTGCAGGAGCTGACCCGGTTGGCCGTCCACCGGGAGACCGGCGAGCGCAGCCGCCTGATGCTGGACATTGCCGGGTTCCGGGCCCGCAAGCGCGAGGAACTGGCCGAGCTCGGGGCCAAGGCCGCGGAGCAGGTGAAGGGCTCGGGGGAGCAGGTCAAGCTGCGCCCCATGACGCCGTTCGAGCGCAAGGTCGTCCACGACGCGGTCGCCGCGGCAGGTCTGCGCAGCGAGTCCGAGGGCGAGGAGCCCCAGCGGTGCGTGGTCGTGCTGCCGGTCTGACCGGCAGGTCGACGACCGGCCGCCTCGGCGGCCGGCACGCTTCAGAGGACTCGACCCCGTCCGCCGTGCGCGGACGGGGTCGTCGTCCCTTCGCGGGGCGTTGGCCCGGCGGAAGATGTTTCACGTGAAACGGTGTGCGGAGAGCGGGTCGGTGGATCCGGGGAGCGGAGAGGTCGAGATGGACACGGAGAGCGCGGCTGCCGGCGGGCCGGAGACGGGTGCCGGAGTGCCGGGTGCCGAGGGCACGGCCGCCGGGGATCGTCCGGCCCCCGCGGCGCCGCCCGCGCCGCCGGCCGTGGCCCGGGAGGTCTTCGGCGAGCGGTACGACGCCGCGGTCCGCTACACCGAGCTGCTGGCCAGTGCGGGCGTCACCCGTGGGCTGATCGGCCCGCGGGAGGTGCCCCGGCTCTGGGACCGCCACGTACTGAACTGCGCCGTCCTCGCCGAGCTGCTGCCGGGCGGGACGACGCTCTGCGACGTCGGCTCCGGCGCCGGCCTGCCGGGCATCCCGGTGGCGCTCGCCCGTCCGGACGTCTCGGTGACGCTGCTGGAGCCGCTGCTGCGCCGGACCACCTTCCTGGAGGAGGTCGTCCGCGAGCTGGGCCTGGAGAACGTCACGGTGCTGCGCGGCAGGGCCGAGGAGATGGTCGGCAAGCTCGCGGTGGACGTGGTGACCGCCCGGGCGGTCGCTCCGCTGGAGCGGCTGGCGGGCTGGGGCCTGCCGCTGCTCCGCCCGCACGGCCAGATGCTGGCGCTCAAGGGCGACAGCGCCGAGCAGGAGCTGGCGGACTCGCGGGCCGGCCTGGCCAAGCTGGGCGCGGTCGAGTGGTCGGTGATCTCGGTCGGTGAGGGCACCCTGGAGACCTCGACCCGGGTGGTCCAGGTCAAGGCGGGGGAGAGCCCCGGTGGCGTGCGGGCGGCGACCCGTCGGGCCAAGGCGGCGGCCAGGGCCGGCCGTGCCGGCGCCGGTGCGGCGCGTACCGGTGAGCGGCCCCGGGGCGGTCGGCGCCGGGGCCGCTGACCCCGGAGTGACGCTCGACACGGGCGGGTGGCCACCGGCCGCCCGCCCGTTCGGCTTCCCGGTGACGACCGGGCGGCCGACAGGAGACTGCCGGAACACCGGAGTGTCGCACCGTCAGAAATCCGACATTGCGGGCATGGTGTTTCACGTGAAACGTCGCTCTCTCCTCTCGGGAATCCTCTCTCGCAGCCGGGCGGCGACTGTTGCCGCTCCGGTTTCACGTGAAACACTGACCCCCATGCAGGACTCGGAGACCATCGACCAGATCGATGACACGCCCATCGCGCGTGCTGCCCAGGCTGCGGTCCAGGCCATCGGCCGGGCGGGGGAGGGTCTGCCCAGGCCCGCCGCGACCCGGGTGATGGTGGTGGCCAACCAGAAGGGCGGGGTCGGCAAGACCACGACCACGGTCAACCTCGCCGCCGCACTGGCCATGCACGGCCTGCGCGTCCTGGTCGTCGACCTCGACCCGCAGGGCAACGCCTCCACCGCGCTCGGCATCGACCACCACGCCGAGGTGCCGTCGATCTACGACGTCCTGGTGGAGGGCAAGCCGCTGGCCGACGTGGTGCAGCCGGTGGTCGACGTGGAGGGGCTGTTCTGCGTCCCCGCCACCATCGACCTCGCCGGTGCGGAGATCGAGCTGGTCTCGCTGGTGGCCCGCGAGAGCCGGCTCCAGCGCGCCATCGCCGCGTACGAGCAGCCGCTGGACTACATCCTGATCGACTGCCCGCCCTCGCTGGGCCTGCTGACGGTCAACGCCATGGTGGCCGGCCAGGAGGTGCTGATCCCGATCCAGTGCGAGTACTACGCGCTGGAGGGCCTCGGTCAGCTGCTGCGCAACGTCGAGCTGGTCCGGGCGCACCTCAACCCGGTGCTGCACGTCTCCACCATCCTGCTCACCATGTACGACGCCCGGACCAGGCTGGCCGCCCAGGTGGCCGAGGAGGTCCGGACGCACTTCCCGCAGGAGGTGCTGCACACCGCCATCCCGCGCTCGGTCCGTGTCTCGGAGGCGCCCAGCTACGGTCAGACGGTGCTCACCTACGATCCGGGCTCCACCGGCGCGCTCTCCTACCTGGAGGCGGCCCGGGAGCTCGCGCTGCGGGCGGTGTCCGCAGCGGGCAACGGCTCGTTGGTGGGGCAGCAGCGGGACCGCGAGCAGCACACCCGACCGGGGCAGGATGCCCCGATGGCACAGCACGGCACGACGGAGGGCAATCGGTGAGTGGTCGCAGGGGTCTGGGACGAGGGCTTGAGGCGCTGATCCGCACCGCCGCGCCGGCGGACGGTGGGGCGGCGCAGCCCGGGGCGATCCCGCCCGCACCGGCCCCGGTGGCGGCCCCCGGGGCCGCCGCGCCGGCCGCGGTGCCGGTCCTGCCGACCAGCCGTGGCACGGTGGCGGCCAAGGCGGCGGTGGAGAGCCGGCGCGAGCTGGCCGACGGGGAGCGCGCCGACGCCGCTGCCGGGCCGGCCCAGCCGGTCGGCGCCTACTTCGCCGAGCTGCCGCTGGACGCGATCACCCGCAACCCGCGCCAGCCGCGCGAGGTCTTCGACGAGGACAAGCTGGCCGAGCTGATCACCTCCATCAAGGAGGTGGGCCTGCTCCAGCCGGTCGTGGTGCGGCAGGTGTCGCCCGAGCGCTTCGAGCTCATCATGGGCGAGCGGCGCTGGCGGGCCTCCCGGGAGGCCGGGCTGGAGCTGATCCCGGCGATCGTCCGGGCCACCGAGGACGACAAGCTGCTGCTGGACGCGCTGCTGGAGAACCTCCACCGGGCGGAGCTGAACGCGCTGGAGGAGGCCGCGGCCTACGACCAGCTGCTGCGGGACTTCTCCTGCACCCACGACGAGCTGGCGGACCGGATCGGTCGCTCGCGCTCGCACGTCTCCAACACGCTGCGGCTGCTGAAGCTCTCGCCGGGAGTCCAGCGGAGGGTGGCGGCCGGGACGCTGACGGCCGGGCACGCCCGCGCGCTGCTCGGCGTGGCGGACCCCGAGCAGCAGGAGGAGCTGGCCAGGCGGATCATCGCGGAGGGGCTCTCGGTGCGGACCACCGAGGAACTCGTCGTGCTGATGAGCGGGCAGGAGCCGAGGCCCAAGCGCTCGGCCGGGCCCAAGGCGGGCAAGCTGCTCTCACCGGCCTTCAACGACCTGGCGAGCCGGCTCTCCGACCGGTTCGACACCCGGGTCAAGGTCGAGGTCTCGCAGCGCGGTGGCAAGCTGGGCAAGGGCAAGGTCGTCCTGGAGTTCGGCTCGGTGGAGGACCTGAACCGGATCCTGGACAGCCTGGCACCGGGCGAGGACGGCTTGCGACTCTCGCAGGGCTGAGCCGCACCGAAGCGGCACACGATGGGTGCATGGTTCACGTGAGCGCTGTTTCACGTGAAACATGCACCCATCGGCGTTCGGGGGAATGCTCGACTGTGGAGTGGACGAGGAGGTGCGGGGCATGGGACGCCGGATCGTTCCGCTGACACTGGACAACCTCGGGGACCTGCCGACGACCTGCCGGTCCTGCGTGTTCTGGGAGCTGGACCCGGTCAGTGGGCGGGCGGCGGTCGAGTCCGGCAAGCCGGAGCTGGAGAAGGAGGGGTGGATCTCCGCCGTCCTGCTGGAGTGGGGCTCCTGCGGCCGGATCGTCTACGTGGACGACCAGCCCGCCGGGTTCGTGCTCTACGCCCCGCCCGCCTACGTCCCGCGCTCGCAGTCCTTCCCGACCAGCCCGGTCTCCTCGGACGCCGTCCAGCTGATGGTCAGCCGTGTGCTGCCGGGCTACCAGCGGCAGGGAATCGGGCGGGTGCTGGTGCAGACGGTGGCCAAGGACCTGCTGGGGCGGGGGTTCCGGGCGATCGAGGCGTTCGGCGCGGTGGGGCGGCAGCCGGTCAGCTGCGTGCTGCCGGCCGAGCACCTGCTGGCGGTGGGCTTCAAGACCGTCCGGCCGCACTTCCGGTACCCGCGGCTGCGGCTGGAGGCGCGGGCCACGCTCTCCTGGCGGGGGGACGTCGAGGGCGCGCTGGAGCGGCTGCTGGGCGGGCGGAAGGAGCCTGCGCTTCGGCCGTTCTGAGCGGCACGGCGACGCGCCGGTACGGCGGCCCGGAGGCGTCTCTCGTGCGGGAGCGGGCGGACGGCGCAGGGACACGACGAGGGCGGGGCTCCCCTCCGTGGGGGAACCCCGCCCTCGTGGCGTCCGGTGGAGCGGGACCTAGATGAGGCCGTCCAGCTCCCGCAGCAGCGCGGCCTTCGGACGGGCACCGGTGATCTGCTTCACCGGCTCGCCGCCCTTGTAGAGGATCAGGGTCGGGATCGAGATGACGCCGTACTGTGCGGCGGTCTCCTGGTTGGCGTCGACATCGAGCTTGGCGATGGTCAGCTTGTCGGCGTTCTCTGCGGCGATCTCGTCGAGGATCGGGGCGACCTGGCGGCACGGGCCGCACCAGGTGGCCCAGAAGTCGACCAGGACGGGCTTGTCGCTGTCCAGGACATCGGCCTTGAACGTCGCGTCGGTGACGGTGGTGGTGGCGCCGGCCACGGGAACTCCTCGGGATCGAACGGAGGGGGCTGCTGCCAGGAGAACAACGGGCGGGCCCGTTCTGTTTCCTGCCTGGCCTGAGCTGGGCTTCTGGAAGCGGGGGTGTTTCACGTGAAACACCCCCGCGAGGGCTGTTCGGTGTGCGGGGCTCAGACCGCGACGGCGGCGGCCTGGGTCTCCAGGTCGGCCAGCGACGCCAGGTAGCGCTCGGCGTCCAGCGCGGCGGAGCAGCCGGTGCCGGAGGCGGTGATCGCCTGGCGGTAGGTGTGGTCGACGACGTCGCCGGCCGCGAAGACGCCCGGGACGTTGGTCCGGGTGGAGGGGGCGTCGACCTTGAGGTAGCCCTCGGCGTCGAGCTCCAGCTGGCCCTTGAAGAGGTCGGTGCGCGGGTCGTGGCCGATCGCGATGAAGAGGCCGGTGACCGGCAGCTCCCGGGTCTCGCCGGTGGTGGTGTCGCGCAGGGTGACGCCGGTCAGCTTCGGGTCGCCGTGGATGGACTCGACCGCGCTGTCCCACTCGAAGCTGATCTTCTCGTCGGCGAAGGCGCGCTCCTGCATCGCCTTGGAGGCGCGCAGGCTGTCGCGGCGGTGGATGACCTTCACGCTGCGGGCGAAGCGGGAGAGGAAGGTCGCCTCCTCCAGCGCGGTGTCGCCGCCGCCGACCACCGCGATGTCCTGGTCGCGGAAGAAGAAGCCGTCACAGGTGGCGCACCAGGACACGCCGCGCCCGGAGAGCTTGTCCTCGTTCGGCAGACCGAGCTTGCGGTGCTGGGAACCGGTGGTGACGATCACGGCGCGGGCCTTGTGGACGTTGCCCTCGGAGTCGGTGACGGTCTTGACGTCGCCGGTGAGGTCGACCGAGACGATGTCGTCCGGGATCAGCTCGGCGCCGAACCGCTCGGCCTGCGCCCGCATGTTGTCCATCAGCTCGGGGCCCATGATGCCGTCCCGGAAGCCGGGGAAGTTCTCGACCTCGGTGGTGTTCATCAGGGCACCACCGGCGGTGACGGCGCCCTCGAAGACCAGGGGCTTGAGGGCAGCCCGGGCCGTGTAGAGCGCAGCCGTGTAGCCGGCCGGGCCGGAACCGATGATGATCACGTTACGGACGTCGCTCACTGCATCTCCTGGTTCGCATCGCGACCCGCGTTTGCTGCGGGGAGGGCGGTCCTGCTCCGCCGCCCGGGACAACGACTGACCAGTGTCTCGCATTCCCAGGCGGATCAGTACCAGCCGCCCGCACTGTGGGAGTGTCGGACGGGCCGGAGCGTGGATCGCACGGGAACCACCGGTCAGCGGGAGGGAACCACGCGGTGCAGCAGGACCGGACCGCATCCGGGTGCGCGGAGGTACACGTCGACCTGGTCCGTCCGGCCGGGCAGTCCGTAGACGAGGACCTCGGCGGGCGTGCCCCCGTAGCTGCCCAGGTCGGTCGCCAGCAGCGGGCCGGTGGCGGGGGCCGGGCAGGTCGGGGTGGAGCGTCCGCCGCCGGTCAGGCCCTGGGTGTCGGCGGGCGGTACGGCGGTCGCGCCGGAGGCTTCGGGCGGCCGTGACGGCTTGACGGGAGTGCCGGGCGTGTCGGGCGTGTCGGCGGGCGGTGCGGCGGTCCCGGTGCCGCTGCCTCGGCCGGCGAGCAGCAGTTGGACCTGTGCGGCGAGCAGTTCGTCGCGGTAGGCCGTCCCGCCGCCCTGGTCCGGGTCGGCGCCCCCGGTGTCCTCCTTGGTGCCCGGGACGGCGGGGCTGCCGGGGAGGACGTGGCCGGCGGCGGGGCTGCCGGCCGAGACCGTGCTGGTGTCCTGGAGCTTCCGGTCGGCCCCGGCGGTCAGGGCCAGGAAGGTGCCGCCGAGGCCGACCGCGAGCAGGGCGGCGGCCGAGCCGAGCAGCAGGGCGGCGCGCCGGCGCCGGGTGCGGGGACGTCCGGGGCCGGTGGTCGCGCCCGGGCGCCCGGCCGGCGCCCTGGAGGGGGTCTCGGCCGGTGTTCCCGGGGTCGGGGTGGCGTGGGCAGGCCGGGGCGCCGCGGTGTCCTTCCCGGGGCCCCGGAGGGCGTTCCCGGGGGTGCGGTGGGCAGCCGCCGACTCGTCCCGGGCGGCTGCGGACTCGTCCTGCTCGGCCGCGGCCGCGGCGAGGGCGGCGTCGATCCGGGCGGCGACGTCGGCGGGCACGGGCGGGGCTTCGGCCGCGCCGAGCAGCGTCCGCACCTCGGCCAGTGCGTCGGCGGTCTCCCGGCACTCGGCGCAGTCGGCCAGGTGCCGGCGGAGCGCCCCGGCCGCGTCGGCGGGCTCGACCAGTCCCTCGGCGAGGTCGGCCAGCTCGTCGACCGAGGGGTGCGGTCCGGTGGCGGGTGCGGGGTCGGGGGAGGAGAGGGGTGCGGTCATCGTGTGCTCGCATCTCCTTCCAGAATCGGCCGGGCGGTGTCCGGGGCTGTCCCTGTGACGGTCCGCGGGCCGGGTGGGTTCCCGGACGGACCGCTCGCGGCGGGCGGCTTCTGCGCCCGTGCCGGTGGCCCCGCGTCGGCCGGGGCGGGTGCGGACGCCGGCCCCCGGGCGGGCGGTGTTTCACGTGAAACACCGGCGGCCTCCTCGCGGAGGTGGCGGACCAGCGGCAGCAGCCGGGCCCGGCCCCGGGCGCAGCGGCTCTTCACCGTCCCGACCGGCACCCCGAGCAGTTCCGCGGCCTCGGCGACCGGGTAGCCCTGCATGTCGACCAGGACCAGGGCCGCCCGTTGTTCGGCGGGCAGCTCGGCGAGCGCGGCGGTCACCTCGCGGTGCACCTCGGCGCGGACCACCGGGGAGTCGGCCGGCTCGGACGAGCCCACCAGTGCGTCCAGCCGCCGGGGGTCGTCGTCGAGCGGCTTGGTGCGGCGGCCGGCCGCCCGGCGGGCGCGGTCCAGACAGGCGTTCACCACGATCCGGTGCAGCCAGGTGGTGACGGCCGAGCGGCCCTGGAACGTGTGGGCGGCGCGGAACGCGGACACCAGGGCGTCCTGCAGGGCGTCGGCGGCCTCCTCGCGGTCGCCGAGGGTGCGCAGGGCGACCGCCCAGAGCCGGTCTCGGTGGCGGTTCACCAACAGGCCGAAGGCCTCCCGGTCGCCGCCGACGTGCCGGGCGAGGAGCGCCGCGTCGTCGTCGGTCCGCTCCGGTCCGTCGTCCGCCACTGCCACCCCTCGCCGTCCGTGCCCCGCCGCCGTCCCCGCCGCTGCCGCCGTCCCGGGTCGGCTCAGCCGGAGACCCGGACCTCCGCGACGTGGCCGCGGTACTTCCCGTCCGAATCCTTCGACAGGCCGGTCAGCCAGATCAAGAGGTAGCGGGTGGTGACCGGGTTGTCCAGGTTGTACTCGACCGCGGTGCCGGCCTTCTTGCCCGCGACCGTGAAGTCCCCGGGCTTGGCGGCCATCGGGTCGCCGGTGACCCCCGGTCCGGGGATCCGCAGCTCGGCCGTGGTGGCGGTGCCGAACTGCACGTTCACCGACGAGACCGGCTGCTGCGTGCCGAGGTCGAGCAGCAGGCCGATGCCCTCCTTGGCCGGCGGCTTGGGACCGAACGGGTCGTTGTACCAGCCGCTGGTCCACTCGGTGTCGGGCTTGCCGTCGATGGCGTTGGGGAGGGAGTCCTTGCCCTGCGGGGACGTGCCCAGCGGGTTGTAGTCGAACGCCTCCTTGACCGGGATCGGCACCGGTGTGCGCGGGGCCGCGTGGGTGGTGGGGGAGGCGGAGGTGTTGCTGGGCTGGGGGGCCGCGACGGCGGGGCCGGTGCCACGCAGGTTGTCCACCAGCTGCCAGGAGGCGACGCCGATGGCGCCGAGCGCGACCGTCCACGCCGTCACCTTGACCACCCGGCGCAGCCGCCGCCCGGTGCGCCGCGCCGGGGCGGCCGCCATCGGGGTCGGCCCCGTGCCGGGGGGCGCCACCACCCGGGTCGGGTTGGGCGCGGTGGGCAGCGCGTGGGTGTTGTGCCGCGGCGGGGCGGCGAAGACCGGCAGTTCGGGCTCGGGCTGGCGGATGCGCGGCATCAGCGCGATCGCCTTGGCCAGCTCCTCGGGGGTGGCGATCGGCTCGGCGTGGTGCGGCGGGTGGTCGAACAGGGCGCGGGCGGCCAGTTCGGAGAGGCCCTTGTGGACCCCGGCCCGGACCTGGGCCGGCGGCACGTCGCGGAGGTTCCTGGGGAGCCCCTGGAGGTCGTAGCGGTCCTCCGGGAACGGCCAGCGGTGGGTGAGCGCGGCGTACAGCAGCGCGCCGATGGCCCGGGTGTCGGCCCGCTCGGCGTCCTGGGCGGTGCCGTCGACGGGCAGGCCGCGCAGGGCCGCGTCCACCGCGATGCCGTTGATCCGGTACTGGCCGCTGTCGGTGCGCAGGACGCAGCGCGGCGTGAGCCGCAGGTGCGCCTGGCCGCGCCGGTGGGCGGCGGCGACGGCATCGGTGACCTGGCGGACCATCTGGTAGGCCTCGTGCGGCTCCATCGGTCCGTCGGCGAGCAGCTTGGCGAGGTCGGAGGCGTGCGGCAGCCACTCGCGCACGACGTAGACCAGCTCGCCCTCCTGGACGGCGTCCAGGACCTGGACGAAGCGCGGGTCGTTGAGCAGGGCGGCCGACTTGGCGGCGGCCAGCACCTTGCGGGACCGCTGGTGGCCGGAGGCCATCAGGTGGACGCCGACGTCGCGGCGCAGCTTCTCGTCGACCGCGCGCCAGCTGCTGAAGGTCTCGGTCGAGGAGATGCACTCCTCCAGCCGGTACCGGTGGCCGATCATGTCGCCGCTGTGCCGCAGCGGGGCGGGCAGGGTCTGCGGCAGGGTGGCGGTGTCCCGGGGGTCGTGGGTGGGCTGCGGGTCCTGGGGCGGGCGCCCGGGGGGCCGGCGGGTGGTCGCCCCGGCGGCGGCCCGGCGGCGGGCCTCGGCGGCGCGTGCGGCTCCGGAGGCAAGCTCTGCGGCGATCTCGGAGGCCGACAGCGGGGCGGTGGTCTCCGAGGTCTCCTCGCTCCCTGCGGGGGAGCCGCTTCCGGCGGGGGTGACGCCCGGCGAACCGGCGTCGGAGGGCTCGGCGTCGGAAGGCTCGGTGCCGGGGTCCTCGGTGCCGGAGTGCTCGGTGCTGGAGTGCTCGGTGTCCGGGGCGTCGGCCCCGGGGGAGTCGGTCTCCGGGGAGTCCTGTCCGTCGTCGTCGGCCGTGGTGGCCCGGGCCGTGCCTTCGGCGAGTTCGTCGATCGCCGCGGCCAGTGCGGCCTCGTCCGCCGCTCCGTCCGTCGTTGACGTGTCGACGACCGCCTTGGTGCCATCAGCCACCGTGGTCCTGCCTCCCCTTTGTCGCCCCGGGCCTGAGTGAGTCTTTGGTGCTCGCGGCCAGTGGCCCCGGTGCTCCAGGACAATTGTGCCCACTCTTCTCCACCGGGTACGACCGCTGAAAGGTCCGCGTGGTTGCGCGACGGTGGAGAGATGTGGTGCAGATCCGGCGTCGGGCCGCTCTGCCGGCCCCGGGATGACCCGGGGCCGGCAGAGCGGCCCGACGCCCGCCCCGACGGGGCGGAGATTCCGGTCCGTCCGGTTGACGCCCGGTCAGGGCGTCCGCCGGTGCGGCCGGTCGGTACGTACGGTCGGTCAGCGGCCGAGTCGGCCGCGCACCATGCCCAGCATGGCGTTCAGCTCCTCGATCCGCAGCCGCTTCGCGATGAGCACGAAGACGGCCAGCTGGAGCCCGCCGGCCACGACGACGGTGAGAATACTGCCGATCCAGCCGTCGAGCACCTGCTGGACCGCCAGGCTCGCGCCGATGCCGACCAGGGCACCCGGAACGCAGGCCGCCGTCAGGCGGGTGTAGGTCCGGCTGATCCGCTTGGTGTCCAGGCCGCCGATCTTCTTCTTCAGCTTGGGCACCGCCACCATCACCCCGATGGCGTAGGCGAGGCCGTAGCCGAACGCCATGCCGACCACCGTCCATTCGGAGGGCAGGGCGAACCAGCAGACCAGCGAGAAGCCGGCCTGGCAGACCGCCACCCAGACGGTGTTGGAGAACGGGGTGCGGGTGTCCTCGTAGGCGTAGAAGCCGCGCAGCATCACGTACTGCGCGGAGTACGGGATCAGGCCGAGGGCGAACGCGGAGAGCATCAGACCCACGTTGGTCGCGCTGTCCAGCGCGGCCTCGCCGCCGCCCACCGCGTAGATCGCCCGGCCGATCGCCGGGCCCAGGGCCAGGAAGAGGAAGGCACCGGGGACGACCGCCACCGCCGTGGTGCGCAGCCCGTACGAGATGTCGTCGCGGACGGCGCCGGCGTCCTCGTCGGCGGCCGCGCGGGAGAGCCGGGGGAGCACCGCGCTCATGATCGAGACGGTGATGACGGCCTGCGGGAGCTGCCAGATCAACAGGGCGTTGGAGAACGCGGCGAGACCGACGCCGTTGTGGCCGCCCTTCTCGGCGGCGCTGCCGGCGGCGGTGGCCAGCTGGGTGATGACCAGGTAGCCGGCCTGGTTGGCGAGGACGAAGAAGAACGTCCACTTGGCCAGCCGGGCGGCCTTGCCCAGACCGTGACCGCGCCAGTCGAAGCGAGGCCGGAAGGAGAAGTCGGCCGCCCGCAGGTACGGGATCATCGCCAGCGCCTGGACGACCAGGCCGACCAGGGTGCCGATGCCGAGCAGCCGGACGCCCTCGGGGCTGATCGTCTCCGGGGTGACGTGGGTGGTGCCGAATCCGCCGTAGACCCAGAGGTAGGAGCCGAAGGTGAAGATGACCACGACGTTGTTGAGGACCGGTGTCCACATCATCGCGCCGAACCGGCCGCGTGCGTTGAGGACCTGTCCCATCACCACGTGGATGCCCATGAAGAAGATGGTCGGCAGGCAGTACCGGGCCATGGCCACGGTGGTGTCGGCGCGGGCCGCGTTCTCCATCATCGGGTGCGAGATGAGCTGGACCAGCAGCGGTGCGCCGGCCACGGCCAGTAGGACCACCGCGCCGAGCCCGACCATCACCAGGGTGAGCAGCCGGCTGGCGTAGGCGGTGCCGCCGTCCGCGTCGTTCTTCATGCTGCGGACCAGCTGGGGCACGAAGACGGCGTTGAGCGCGCCGCCGCCGATCAGGATGTACAGCAGGGTCGGCAGGGTGTACGCGGCGTTGTACGAGTCACCCATCACGCCGACGCCGATCGCCGCCGTGATGACCATGGTGCGGACGAAGCCGGTGCCGCGGGAGACGAGGGTGCCGGCCGCCATGATCGCGCTGGAGTTCAGCAGCGAGGCGACCTTGCCGCCGCCGGCCGCCGGGGCGGGAGCGGGGGGCGCGGTGCCCGCGCGCTCCTCGGCGACGATGTCCTCCAGCGGTTCCACCGCGGGCGGCAGCTGGACCGCCGCCACCTGCATGGTGGCCTCCGCCTCGGAGAGCGGCGGGTCGAACTCGATCGGCGGCACGAACGGGCGCGGCCCGTCGG
Source organism: Kitasatospora sp. NPDC002965 (assembly GCF_040611255.1). Taxonomy (NCBI): domain Bacteria; kingdom Bacillati; phylum Actinomycetota; class Actinomycetes; order Kitasatosporales; family Streptomycetaceae; genus Kitasatospora; species Kitasatospora sp. NPDC002965. The sequence goes on from NZ_JBEXNT010000002.1 coordinate 173,496, forward strand.
GGCCGTTCCCGTGGCCGTGGCCGTAGCCGTGCGGCGCCTGCGGAGCGTGGGGTGCCTGCGGAGCGTGGGGTGCCTGCGGTGCCTGCCCCGGGTACGCGCCGGCCGGGGGGTACGGCGCGGGCGGGGCGAACGGGCCGGGTGCGGCGGGCGGCGCGGCCGCCGGCCGGCCCGGGGGGTACGGGTGGGCCGGGGACGGCTGGGCCGGCGGGCGGGGCGCCTCCGCGGTCGCCTGGTTGCCGCCGAACAGCGCGTCCACCCCGACGTACTCGGTGGACTCGGAGTCCCAGGTCGAGTGCGCCGGGCCGGGCTGCCACTGCGGCTGCCCGCCCCACGCACCCGGAGCCGGTGCGGCGGGCGCGGCCGGTCCGGGCTGCTGCTGCTCCCAGCCCTGCCGGCCGTCCTGGGCCGGGGTGTCCCAGCCGGGCTGCACCGGCGGGACGGGGGCGGTGAACGGCGCCGGCGGCACCGGCGTCGGGTAGTCGCCGCCCTGCGGCGGGAGCTGCGGCGGCACGTCGTACGCCGCCGCCTGCTGCTGCGGCGCGGCGGGGCGGGCGGCCCGCAGGCCGTACGGGTCCGGGTCGCCCTGCCGGTCCTGGTACGCGTCGGCCGCGTACGGGTCCTGGGCATAGGTGTCGGCCACGTACCAGTCGCCGGAGGGCGACTCGGCGCCCGGACGGCCCTCACCGCGGCCCGGAGGCCGCTCATCGCTGCGCCCGGTCATGTCACCTCTTCGCTGTCGTGGGGGAGGCCGCCCCGGAGTCGGGCGGTATGGGCGGTGTCAAGGACCAACCTTCTCATCACTGGTGGCCTGATCCCGGCCATCTGCGGTGCTGCCGCGCGGTGTCTGCGCGGCTCCTCCACGTTCGGGGTGCTCCGGGTGTTCCGGCCGCGTCGCGCGTTCCGGGGGCACCGCGGGCCCGGAGCCCTCCGGCCGCCCGGTCCCCCGGCCGGCGTCGCCCGCCGGGCCGCCGGCCGCCGTGTCGTCCGCCGGAGCCGGGGCGAGCGGGGCGTCGCCGACGGGCTCGTCGCCGTCGTCGCCGTCGGCCGTCCGCCGCTTGCGCTGGCGGACGAACCGCAGCGCGGCCAGCAGGAGCAGCACGAGTCCGCCGCCGAAGACGTACAGCACGCCGTTGGTCACCGAGGTGACCTCCACGGTGAACTGCACCGGATCACCGTACGGCTGCGGGTTCGGCCCGGTGGTGAACAGCTGGGCGGTCATGCTGACCGGCCCGTTGTTGTGCGCCTCGGCCGGGAACCGCAGGGTGACGCTCTGCGAGGCCGGCAGCACCAGCTCCTCGGCCGGCACCTCGACCCTGAGCCGGTTGGGCTGGGCCGGGACCAGCACCAGCTTGAGGTTGGTGACCGTCTGGGTCAGGTCGTTGCGGACGCTGACCTGCAGCACACCGGTGTCCCCGGCGAAGGTGATGACCCGCTTCGGCGGCACCTTCACCGCGTCGGTCAGTTCCTTGAGGTAGAGGCCCACGCCCTTCCGGTAGACGCCGCCGGCCGAGCCCTCCGAGCGCCACTGGGTGGACAGCGAGCGGACCATGGCCGCACTGAACGGCCCGCGCACCCGCTGCGGCAGGGTCAGCACCCGCATCAGCGTGTCCAGGTTCGCCTGGATCCGCGTGGTGTCGGTCAGGTCGACGGCGGGCAGCTCCGAGTCCCGGGTCCGGGCCGGGTAGTCCGCGGGTGCCGGGACGGTCGTGTTGGCCTTCGGGTCCGGCGTGAGCTGGGCGAGCACGTCCAGCTTGACCGGGTCGACCCACTTGCCCTCGACGGCGGCCTGGAGCGCGCCGGCCAGCACCTTGGCGTTCGTGGCGGTCAGGTCGCGCGGGGGCATCACCAGCAGGCCGCGCGGGTTCTGCGGCTCCTGCCGGGCGATCACGAAGGTCTCGGAGAGGAACCGCTGGACCGCCCGGGTCTGCTCCTGCGGAGTGACCAGGTCGGTCGCGAAGAGCGCCGAGATCTCCTCGTCGGCGACCAGCGCGGTCTGTCCGTTGCCCATCGGACGCGCGGCGGACGGCGTGTACTTCAGGGCGTCGGACTCGGGCATGCTCGCGCCGTTCACCAGCACCAGGCCGGCGCCGGCCCGCTGGGCGACGGCCGCGATCCGCTGGTCCAGGTAGCCCTGGTAGGGCCAGGCCACGTCGGCGCGGGTGTCCACCGAGAGCCGGCCCTCGACGGTCAGCCGGCCGGCCGTGGCCGCCTTGCCGAGCGCGGTGTCGATGCCGTCCAGCTCGGCGGCGTTGTGCGCGATCGAGGCGAGGTCGGGGTCGGCGTACGGCAGCGCCACCACCTGGCTGCCCGGCTTGGCGACGGCGGCCCGCAGCTTCTCCAGCCAGGCCGTGGCGGCGGCCGTGCCCGTGCCGGGGACGGTGTTGTCCTCCTTGGCCGCGTTGCCCGCGGTGCCGGGCTTCTGCACCCGGTACGGCCGGGTCATCGCGAACGCGGTGTCCAGCAGGTCCGGGTCCACCACCCAGGTCAGCCCCGGCAGCGTGGAGCCCGTCTCGACCAGCGCGTACAGCCGGCCGCCGGGCGCGAACTCGGTGGCCAGGCTGTCGTCGCGCAGCACCGACATGGTCTGGTCGTTGTCGGAGAGGGTCTGCGCGGCCAGCACCGGCGCGTGCACCAGCGGCCACAGGGTGGTGACCTTCGACGGCTGCGCCTCGGTCGACACCGGGTCGTAGGGCAGGAAGGTGCGGGCGATGCCCAGCGGGCGGTCGCGCTGGTTGTCGGCGGTCGAGCCCCAGACGTCCACCGCGAGCTCGTACACGCCCTCCGTGGAGAGCTGCAGGTCGGTCACCGCGACGCTCAGCGTGTACGGCTGGCTCTGGCCCGGGCCGAGCTCGTTCAGCGCGTACTGCGGGCTGTCCAGGGAGATGCCGTCCGTCCGCTCCGGGGTGGTCCGGGCGGCCACCGCGGCCAGCTCGCTGCGGGTGGTGAGCGGCTTGCTCGGCCAGGGCTTGCGGACCGCCGCGTGGGCCGACTTGAGCACCGACCTACCGCCGTTGGTGACGTGCCCGGCGATCGTCACGGTGCCGTTCAGGGCGGCCACCGGCTTGTTCACCGACTCGATGGTCATCACCACCGGGTACTCGGCGGAGACCGTCGACTCCGAGGCCGCGTACGAGCCGCCGGCCGGGCGCGCGGTCGCCGGGGTGCCCGGAAGCACCGGGACGAGCACCAGCGTGGCGCCGAGTGCGGCGGCCAGCCGTCTGGCGGTCCGGACCGCCAGACCCGGACCCGTGCTCCTGGCTCGCTCGCTTCGCTCGCTTCGCTCGCTTCGCTCGCTCATGCGCCCACCTCGCTGCGCTCGGCGGCCGCTTCGCGAAACGCGCCCCCACCTTTGGCTCGCTCGCTCCGCTCGCTCACGCGCTTCGCCCTCGCCGTTCTCGATCGCTCGCTGCTTGATGCCGTGCTGCCCTGCTGCTGCGGTTGTCCCGCCGGCCGTAGGGGGCAGCCGTGGGGATCAGCCGTGAAGAAAATGGCGGTCGTCCGTCGTCCGGTCGGCGTTCCGGCATGCCGCACCGCGGCCCGTCACCGGTGCCCGAGACTCGTTCCACCGGCATGGTAACGATGTGGCGGGGGGTGCGGTGTTGCGGGCCTCGGGGTGAGGCCGCGGAAACGCGCGGGCGGCGGGCCCCTCGGGCCACGTACCCTTGTGAGCCGTGTCCACTGCCAATGAGCCCACCGCCCACCAGTCCGGCGTCCATCATTCCAGCACCGCCGTGCAGGCCGTTCCCGGTCTGAGCGAGGCGCAGACCCTCGGCCTGCAGGAACTGCTGCGGGTCTCCCCGGTCGCCGACGAGATCGCCCGCCGGTTCCAGGCGGCCGGTCACCGGCTCGCGCTGGTCGGCGGCTCGGTACGCGACGCGCTGCTCGGCCGGCTCGGCAACGACCTCGACTTCACCACCGACGCCCGCCCGCACGAGGTCCTCAAGCTGGTCCGGGGCTGGGCCGACGCGGTCTGGGACGTCGGCATCGCCTTCGGTACGGTCGGCGCCCGCAAGGACACCCCGGAGGGGTCCTTCCTGATCGAGATCACCACGTACCGCTCGGAGGCGTACGACCGGACCTCCCGCAAGCCCGAGGTGACCTTCGGCGACACCATCGAGGAGGACCTGGTCCGCCGCGACTTCACGGTCAACGCGATGGCCGTCGACCTGCCCGGCCGCGGCTTCGTCGACCCGCACCGGGGTCTGGACGACCTGGAGGCCCGGGTGCTGCGCACCCCGGCCACTCCCGAGGAGTCCTTCTCCGACGACCCGCTGCGGATGATGCGGGCGGCCCGCTTCGCGGCCCAGCTGGACTTCGACCCGGCCCCCGAGGTGATCGCGGCGATGACCGCGATGGCCGAGCGGATCACCATCGTCTCCGCGGAGCGGGTCCAGGCCGAGCTGAACAAGCTGCTGCTCTCCGACCGGCCGGTGAAGGGCCTCCGGCTGCTGGTCGACACCGGGCTGGCCGACCACGTGCTGCCCGAGCTGCCGGCCCTGCGGCTGGAGCGCGACGAGCACCACCGGCACAAGGACGTCTACGAGCACTCGCTGACCGTGCTGGAGCAGGCCATCGACCTGGAGCAGGACGGCCCGGACCTCACCCTGCGGCTGGCCGCGGTGCTGCACGACATCGGCAAGCCGCGCACCCGCCGGTTCGAGTCGGACGGCCGGGTCTCCTTCCACCACCACGAGGTGGTCGGCGCCAAGATGACCCGCAAGCGGATGCGCGACCTGAAGTACTCGAAGGAGCTCACCGAGGAGGTCTCGCGCCTGGTGGAGCTGCACCTGCGGTTCCACGGCTACGGCGGCGGCGAGTGGACCGACTCGGCGGTGCGCCGGTACGTCGCCGACGCCGGTCCGCTGCTGGAGCGGTTGCACAAGCTGACCCGCTCCGACTGCACCACCCGGAACCGGAAGAAGGCGGCCGCGCTCTCCCGCACCTACGACGGCCTGGAGACGCGGATCGGCGAGCTGAAGGCCCGCGAGGAGCTGGACGCCGTCCGTCCGGCGCTGGACGGCAACCAGATCATGGAGCTGCTCGGCCTGAAGCCCGGCCCCGCGGTCGGCAAGGCGTACAAGCACATGCTGGAGCTCCGGCTGGAGCACGGGCCGATGGAGCACGACGAGGCGGTCGCCGCGCTGCGCGCCTGGTGGGACGCGCAGCAGGACGCCGGCGCGTAGTCCGGAAGGCGATGCCCGGAAGGCGGTAGCCAGGGGGCGTGGCCCGGTGGGGGTGGCCCGGAAGGTTCCGGGCCACCCCCCCCGCGGTTCCCCGGGGGGGAGGTCTAGTTGGGGGACTGGGCGGAGCGGGGGCGCGGCGAGGTGGGCGGGCGGCCCTCCCGCGGCGGGGGGGGGGGGGGGGGGGGGGGGCCCGGCGGGGGGGGGCGGGGGGGGGGGGGCGGGGGGGGGGGCCCCCCCCGGGCCCCCCCCCCCCCCCACCTCGGTACCCCGGGGGTCAGAGCTTCTTCAGGCAGAGGACGAAGCTGAGCGCCGACGAGGTGGACTCGCGGGTGTAGGTGCTGTCGGACCCGGTGACGTTCTCGCAGGCCTTGTCGCCGTCGCTGGTGGCGTAGACCTTCTTCAGCACCTTGTACTGGGCCCGCGTGTCGGTGCACGGGAGCATGGTGATCCGCGGGTTGGAGTCGTGGGTGGCCGAGGTGCCGTTCTCGTTGCGCAGGCAGTCGCCGGCCTTGGCGTAGTCGATGTCGCTCGCGACCTTGGAGGTGGCCGGCGCGGTGGGCGTCGGCAGCGTCACGGTCGGGGCCGGGGCGGGCGGCAGCGAGAAGGACGGCGGGAACGTCGGGGTCGGGATGACCACCGCCGTCGGCGAGGGCAGCGTCAGCGGGGGGTAGTCGTACCGGTCGCGGTCGTGCCGGCTGCCGAGGAACGCCCCGGTGGCCGTCAGGACGATCAGGGTGCCGATCGAGAGCACCGGCAGCAGCAGCATCAGCATGTGCGGCCGCTTGGTCAGCGGGACGCCCGGGTCGAGCTGCGGGCCGTGGGTGCCGGGTACCGGCGGCGGCAGGTCCTTGATCTTGTTGTGGGCCGCCAGGTTCCGCAGCAGCGTGACCACCGTGAAGATCCCGGAGAGATAGCTCCACCAGCCCTGCACCAGGGTGCGGGCGGACATGTCGCGGACCACCGCGGTGCCGCAGGTGCGGCAGAACGGTCCCGGCTGCTTCAGGAACCGCATCACGATGATGATGCCCTGGTGGCCCCGGACGGTGGTGTCGACGGCCGGGAAGCCGCCGCAGAACCGGCAGACCGGGCCGCCCTGAGGCGCGTACCCGTAGGCGGGACCGGGCTGCGGGCCCGGGGCGCCCGGGTAGCCGTAGCCGGCGGCCGGGGGCGGCGGCGCGGGGTAGCCGTAGCCGGGCGGGGGCGGGGTGCCCGGCGGCGGGGCCTGCTGCCCGGCGTAGGGGTTGCCGGCGTACGGGTTGGAACCGTCGGCGGGCGGCGGTGCGCCGTACGGCATCTGGGGCGGAACGGACATCGGGATCCCCCGGAATGGTCTGAGGTGGCGAGCGGTCAGGACTTCTTGACCGGCGGGGTGCCGGCGAGCGGGCCGAGGCAGAGCACGTACCGCTTCTTGTTCCAGCGGCGACCGCTCTTGCCCGAGACGGTGCTGGTGGTGCCGACGGTCTCCCGGCACCGGGTGGTGTCGGTGGTGGACTCGAACTTGGCCAGCACCTTGTAGTTCGCCTTGCCGTCGGTGCACTTGACCACGGACACGTCGCGGGAGCCGCTCGCCTTGACGCAGTCGCCGGCCTTGGCGCTGCTGGCGCTCGGGCCGGTGACGAAGTAGCCGATGATCAGGGCGATCACGCCCAGCACCACGCCGACCGCCTTCAGCCGGGCCTTGCCGCGGCCCTTGCGGGCCGGCTCGCCGGGCGGAGCGGCCGGCGGGTAGCCGTGCTGCGGCGCCTGGCCGTAGGGGGCCTGCGGGTACGGCTGGGCCTGGGGGTACGGCTGTCCCTGCGGGGGCTGCTGGTACGGCGCACGGTCCTGCGGACCGGGCGGGTACCCACCCTGCGGGTAGCCGCCCTGCGGGTACGGGGGCGCGGGCGGAGCCGGCTGCGGGGCGGCCGGGTAGCCGTAGCCGGGCGGCGGGGCACCGTAGCCGGCGGCCACCGGCTGGGGCTGCCCGTACGGCGGGGGAGCCGGGGCGCCGTAGGGCTGCGGCGCCGGCGGATGGCCGTACTGCTGCGGTGGCCCGTACGGGCCGGGCGGTGTGCTCATCAGATTGTCCCCCGAGACAGAGTGCTGTCGCTGCGACAGATCTGACGTACCTTAGCGACTCGCGCCGACGGCGCCCGGCCGCAGGGGGCGGCGGTGCTCAGGACGCCTGGTCACCGGGGAGGGGGCCGGTTCGCCGGGCCGTGCGCAGGTAGAGGACGGCGGCCAGCGCGTACACCGCGGACACCCCCAGGACGACGGTGACCGAGCGGCCGGAGAGCGGCAGCACCAGGGCGGTGACCAGTGCGGCGGCCACGAAGGCGACGTTGAAGAGCACGTCGTAGATGGCGAAGACCCGGCCGCGGTACTCGTCCTCGACCGACTCCTGGACGACGGTGTCGGCGCAGATCTTGGTGCCCTGGGTGACCACGCCGAGCAGCAGCGCGGCGATCAGGCAGGGCACCAGGGAGAAGTGCAGGCCCAGTGCGGGCACGAAGACCACCGGGGCCGCCAGGCAGAGCGTCATCCAGCCCGCCAGCCCGAGCCTGCGGGTGCACCACGGGCTGATCACCGCCGCGACGAAGAACCCGGCGGCGGAGAGACCGACCGCCTGGCCCAGGGTGACCAGCCCGGCCGTGCTGTCCGCCGGGTCGTTGAAGGTGTAGCGGGCGAGCATCACCACGACGACGATCAGGACGCCGTAGCAGAACCGGGCCGCGGTGACCGCCGCCAGCGCGTGCGCCGCCGGGCGGCAGTCCCGCACCAGGTGGGTGACGGCCGCGCGCAGCTCGCGGGCGGCCTGGGCCAGGGCCCGGCCCAGCGCCGGACGGCCGGGGTGACTCTCGGGGCCGAGCAGGTCCTTGTCCATCCGGAGCGCCGCCACCGCCGCCGAGAGGTAGAGCAGCGCGGCGACGCAGACCAGGGCCGCGTCGGCCCGCGATCCGGGGGGCATCACCTGGTGGAGCAGGAAGCCCACTCCGCCGCCGCAGGCCGCGGCCACCGTGCCCAGGGTGGGGGAGAGGGCGTTGGCGGTGACCAGCTGCTCCTGGCTCACCACCCGGGGCAGCGCGGCGGAGAGGCCGGCCAGGATGAACCGGTTGAGTGCGGTCACCAGCAGGGCGGAGGCGAAGAACAGCCAGGTCGGCGCCTGGGCCAGCAGCAGGGCGCCGGTGACCAGGCCGAGCCCGAACCGGGCCAGGTTGCCGACGTACAGCACCTGTCGGCGGCGCCAGCGGTCCAGCAGCACGCCGGCGAACGGGCCGATCACCGAGAACGGCAGCAGCATCACGGCCAGCACCGAGGCGATGTCGGCGGGGGATGACTGCTTCTCCGGCGAGAAGACCACGTAGGCGGCGAGCGAGACCTGGAAGACGCCGTCGGAGAGCTGGGAGAGGACACGGGCGGTCAGCAGCCGGCGGAAGTCGCGGCCGCGGAGCAGGTCGAGGAGGGTGGCGCGGTGCGCGGTCTGGTGGGTGCTGCCGTTCTCCGTGATCGCCACCTGCCCAGGGTGCCATGGAACCGGTCGGTGTTTCACGTGAAACATGAGCCGGGAAAAGGTGAACGGGCCCACGGTGGTTGACCGTGGGCCCGTTTCCGTGCGGGCGGGCCGTCGGTTCAGTGCCCGACGGCCGCGGATTCCGCGGTGATCAGCGCTCGACCTCGCCGCGGATGAACTTCTCGACGTTGTCCTTGGCCTCGTCGTCGAAGTACTGGACCGGCGGGGACTTCATGAAGTACGAGGAGGCCGAGAGGATCGGGCCGCCGATGCCGCGGTCCTTGGCGATCTTCGCGGCGCGGACGGCGTCGATGATGACACCGGCGGAGTTCGGGGAGTCCCAGACCTCCAGCTTGTACTCCAGGTTCAGCGGGACGTCGCCGAAGGCGCGACCCTCCAGGCGGACGTACGCCCACTTGCGGTCGTCCAGCCAGGCCACGTAGTCCGAGGGACCGATGTGGACGTTGCGGGCGCCCAGCTCGCGGTCGCGGATCTGCGAGGTGACGGCCTGCGTCTTGGAGATCTTCTTGGACTCCAGGCGCTCGCGCTCGAGCATGTTCTTGAAGTCCATGTTGCCGCCGACGTTCAGCTGCATGGTGCGCTCGAGGATGACGCCCCGGTCCTCGAACAGCTTGGCCATCACGCGGTGCGTGATGGTCGCGCCGACCTGGGACTTGATGTCGTCACCGACGATCGGCACGCCGGCCTCGGTGAACTTGTCCGCCCACTCCTTGGTGCCGGCGATGAACACCGGGAGGGCGTTCACGAAGGCGACCTTGGCGTCGATGGCGCACTGGGCGTAGAACTTCGCCGCCGCCTCGGAACCGACGGGCAGGTAGCAGACGAGGACGTCGACCTGGCGGTCCTTGAGGATCTGGACGACGTCGACCGGGGCCTCGTCGGACTCCTCGATGGTCTCCCGGTAGTACTTACCCAGGCCGTCGAGGGTGTGGCCGCGCTGGACGGTGACGCCGGTCGGCGGCACGTCGCAGATCTTGATGGTGTTGTTCTCACTGCTGCCGATGGCGTCGGCCAGGTCGAACCCGACCTTCTTGGCGTCGACGTCGAAGGCGGCGACGAACTCCACGTCACGGACGTGGTACTCGCCGAACTGGACGTGCATCAGCCCGGGGACCTTGCCGGCCGGGTCGGCGTCCTTGTAGTACTCGACACCCTGCACCAGCGACGCGGCGCAGTTGCCGACGCCCACGATGGCTACGCGAACCGAACCCATTTCCGGTTGCTCCCTGTGATCTCATGAGCGCCGCCGAAGATCGGCGGTGCTCGTCCTGCTTCTTCGATGACTGCTGATGGGCGCGAGGCGCCCACTCCTGCCGCGTACGGCACAGGGCTGACGCGGTGTCAGCGCTCCTGCTCGGAGCGCCCCGGGCGGTCGTACGGTGGCCCGGGCGGGTCCGAGGACCCGTCCTCCTGGCCACGGCCGTCCGAAGTCTTGGTTACTGCGGGGCCGGTCCCGTCGGTGGACGGTCCGGTCCGGCCGGTGCGGTTGGCCCGCTCGGTCTCGATCAGCTCGTTGAGCCAGCGGACCTCACGCTCCACCGACTCCAGTCCGTGCCGCTGAAGCTCGACGGTGTAGTCGTCGAACCGCTCGCGGGCGCGGGCCAGTGAGTTGCGCATCCGCTCCAGGCGCTCCTCCAGCCGACTGCGACGGCCCTCCAGGACGCGCATCCGCACGGCCCGGTCGGTCTGGCCGAAGAAGGCGAAGTGCACACCGAAGTGCTCGTCCTCCCAGGCGTCCGGGCCGGAGTCGGCGAGCAGCTCCTCGAAGCGCTCCTTGCCCTCGGGGGAGAGCCGGTAGACGATCTTGGACCGCTTGCCGTTGAGCGCGGTGGCCGGGACGTACTCGACCTCCGGGTTGTCCTCGACCAGGAAGCCCTGAGCCACCAGGCTCTTCAGGCAGGGGTAGAGGGTCCCGTAGGAGAAGGCGCGGAACGAGCCGAGCAGGACGTTGAGCCGCTTGCGCAGCTCGTACCCGTGCATCGGGGCGTCGTGGAGAAGGCCGAGAACGGCGAACTCCAGCACTCCTGAGCGCCTGCCCACTGCCGTCGTCCTCCCTTCCTCGCCTGGTCCGCGACCCGCCGTGTCCGGCGGTATGCCGCTCCGATGTATCGGCTCGATATATCGAGAACAGTAAACCTGGGTCCCCGAACGGGCAAGGGGGGCGCGCGTGAATGTGATCACAAGGCGGCGCGCGGGTGTCCTTGGCAACGGCCGTGTAATGATCTGCAGTCGTTTTATGGGTATTGGGGATTGATGCCCGATTAGTTCGGATTCAGTGCTGCGTACGCTGTCGCGTGTGCACGAGGACCACCTCCGGGGTTAGGGCGGTTGCGGGCATCGGACGTGAACCCTGCCTTCAGGCTCGACCGGCCTGGCGAGGAGTACCTGGAACATGAGTGAACGACGGCGGAGGTCGCCTGGTGGCGGCGGGCAGCCTCCGGGCGGCGACAGCGGACGCCCGGACGGAGCGGGGAGCGACGAGGTCGCCTCGGAGGGCCTCGGCCGCCGGCGCCCGCCCGGAATGCGGGAGACCGCCCAGCAGCCCCGGATGACCCGTGCCGAGATGCGCAAGGCGTCCCAGAAGGGTGGCCGGCGCGGCGGTGCGGCCGGTACCGGCCCTGCCGCGGGCGGTCCCGGCGGTCCCGGCGGCCCGGGTGCCGTCGGTGGACCCGGCGCCTCCGGCGGTGCACCCGGCAAGAAACGGTTCATCGACTACCCCCGTTTCGGCAAGCAGGGCTTCCGCCGCTGGCTGCCGTCCTGGCGGCTCTGGCTCAGTGCGTTCCTGCTCGTCTTCGCCACCGGCGTCGGCGGGATCTACTTCGTCTACCAGTCGACGAAGATCCCGCCGCTCAACGCCCTGGTGAACGACCAGAACAACATCTACTACTGGGCCGACGGCACCGAGATGGTCCGCAAGGGCGAGACCAACCGCCAGATCGTCGAGCTCGCGGACATCTCGCCCACCCTGCAGAACGCGGTCATCGCGGCGGAGAACGAGACCTTCCGCACCGACAGCGGCATCGACCCCAAGGGCATGACGCGCGCCGTCATCAACATGGCCAAGGGCGGCGAGACGCAGGGCGCGTCCACGATCACCCAGCAGTACGTCAAGAACGCCTACCTGACGCAGGAGCAGACCCTCTCCCGCAAGGTCAGGGAGTTCTTCATCACGCTGAAGATCAATCAGGACCAGTCCAAGGAGGAGATCCTCAAGGGCTACCTCAACACCAGCTGGTTCGGCCGCGGTGCGACCGGTGCGCAGGCGGGGGCCCAGGCCTACTACGGCGTCAACGCCAAGGACCTGAACCTCTGCCAGAGCGCGATGCTGGCCGGGCTGCTCAAGGGCGCCGCGTACTACGACCCGACGATCAAGGCGAACCGCCCCCGCGCCGAGGAGCGCTGGAAGTGGATCCTGGACCGGATGGTGGAGACCAAGAACGCCACCGCCGAGGAGCGGGCCAAGTGCACGGCCTTCCCGGACCCGATCAAGCAGGTGCCGCCGGCCAACATGAACGGCCAGATCAGCTACCTGGTCGAGACCGCCAACAAGTTCGTCATGGTCAAGGACCCGACGATCGACCAGCGGGCGATCGAGAAGGGCGGCTTCAAGATCTACACGACCTTCGAGAAGGACAAGGTCGAAGCCCTCAAGAAGGCCGTGGACGACGTCAGGGCCGAGACGCTGAACCCGCAGAAGCGCCCCGACAACGACAACTTCGTCCAGTTCGGCGCGGCGAGCATCCGCCCCGGTGACGGCGCGCTCGTCGCCATCTACGGCGGCGACGGCGTGGAGAACGGGCACCACGACAACAACGCCGACGCCCAGGGCGTCCAGGTCGGCTCGACCTTCAAGCCCTTCGTGCTGGCGGCCGCCATGCAGAGCGGTGTGCAGACCCAGACCGACGACAAGGGCAAGCCGAAGCGGATCAACGCCGACAGCCGCTACCTGTCCGACGACCTCTCGGAGATCCGCAAGGCGGACGGCTCGCTGGTGCTCGACGACAAGGGCAAGCCGTACCGGCAGAAGAACGAGGAGAAGGGCAAGCGCGGCTACGTCTCCCTGCGGCTCGCGATGCAGTGGTCGTGGAACGTGCCCTTCGTCCAGCTGAACCAGGACGTCGGCGGGCAGAACGTGGCCGCCGTCGCCGAGGCGATGGGCGTCCGCAAGGAGAACCTCGCCGCCGAGGCCAACACCACGACCTTCCCGCTCGGTGTCTCCACCATCAGCCCGATCCGGATGGCCGACGCCTACGCGACCCTGGCCGCCAGCGGGAAGCAGGCGGACCCGTACTCGGTGACCAAGGTCCTGGTGGACGGCAAGGAGCGCCCCGGCTTCGGCGGCAAGCACGAGCCCAAGCAGGCGCTGGAGCCGGCCGTCGCCGACAACGTCACCGACGTGCTGGTGAACGTGGCGAAGAACGGTACCGGCAAGAACTCCAACGCGCTGGGCCGCCCGGTGGCCGGCAAGACCGGTACCACCGACCAGAACAAGTCGGCCTGGTGGGTCGGCTACACCCCGCAGCTGTCCACCAGCGTGGCGATGTGGCGCGAGGACCCGACCCAGCACGAGCGGCTCTCGCTGAACGGCACCGGCGGCAAGGACTCGGTGCACGGTGGTGACACCCCGACCGACGTCTTCACGCGGTACATGAAGGCGGCGCTGGCCAACGAGAAGAAGCTGGACTTCCCGACACCGCAGCCGGTCGGCTCCCAGGTCGACTCCTCCGGTGCGCCGAGCACGGCGAGCGCCACGCCGACGCCCACCACGACCGAGACCATGCCGACCGTGCCGCCGGACCCGAACGCCCAGCAGCCGACCCAGCCCCCGGTCACCCAGGGCCCGGTCTGCGTCCCCGGCGTGGACTGCCCGGGGACGGTGCCGGTGCCCCCGGTCCCGACCAGGAGCAGCCCGGCGACCACCGGCGGAGGCGGCAACACCGGCGGCGGCAACGGAGGCGGTGGCAACACCGGCGGCAACGGCAACGGTGGCAACACCGGCGGCGGCGGCGTCTCGCCGACCTGCATCATCGGCAACATCGGCTGCACCACGCCGACGGCGCCGGGGCCGAGCCCGACCACCGACCCGGGCGGCGGTGCCGGCGGTGCCACCGGCGGGACGACTCCCAAGCCGTCGACCAAACCGCCGACCTCGCCGTCGGCGCCGCCGAGCGGCAACGCGCTCGTGCCGTAGCGCGGCCGGGACGGAACCGGACCGCGGACAGGTAGACGGATGCGGACACGGAAACGGAAACGGTGAAGCGGCGGTGGCGGTCCTCCTCGGAGGGCCGCCACCGCCGTTTCGCCGTATTCGGCGCGATTCGTCACGCCCCGGCGGCCCGGTGGCGGGGCCGTGGCGGGGGCCTCCTCGTCCGGGCGGGAGAGGTGCGGCAGGATGTCCGCCATGACGTCCAGCGCTCATGACGAATCCGTCGGCCAGACCGGGCTCCCCGACGCCGCCGGGCCTGCCCCCGAGGTACCGGTGACCGGGGTCGACCAGGTCGTGACCAACACCGTGGTCGTGCCGGCGGACGAGGACCCGGTGGCGGCGGCCGGCAGCGAGGTGATCGGCGGCCCGCCCGGGAAGCGCGCGCTGCTCGGCGTCTCCTGGTGGGTCCCGGCACGCTTCCTCGCGCTGGTGGTCATCGTGGTCTCGGTGCTCGGCATGGCGCAGAAGCTGCCCTGCTACAACGCGGCCTGGTTCCAGCCGGGTTCGCCGCAGTACGTGCACGCCTGCTACAGCGACGTCCCGCACCTGTTCTCCGGGCGGGGCTTCGCGGCCGGACTGCACCCCTACGTGGACCGGATCCCGGGCACCACCGGGGATCTGCAGTTCCTCGAATACCCGGTGCTGACCGGTCTGTTCATGCAGATCTCGGCCTGGCTGACGCCCGGCGGCGGCACGCTCCAGGACCAGGAGCGGTGGTTCTGGGTGATCAACGCGGGCCTGCTGATGGCCTGCGCGGTGGTCGCCGTGGTGGCGCTCTCCCGCACCCACCGGCGCCGCCCCTGGGACGCCCTGATGTTCGCGCTGGCGCCCGTCCTGCTGCTCAACGCCACCGTCAACTGGGACCTGCTGGCGGTCGCGCTGGCCGCCGTCGCCCTGGCCTGGTGGGCCGGCTCGCGGCCGGTCCTGGCCGGGGTGTTCATCGGCCTGGCCACCGCCGCCAAGCTCTATCCGCTCCTGCTGCTGGGCCCGCTGCTGGTGCTCTGCTGGCGGGCCGGCCGGTGGCGCGACCTGCGCGGGCTGCTGGGCGGCGCGGTCGGCGCGTGGGTGCTGGTCAACCTGCCGATCATGATGGCCAACTGGCAGGGCTGGTCGACCTTCTACGTCTTCAGCAAGCACCGCAACGAGGACTACGGCTCGCTCTGGCTGATCCTGATGCAGACCCGCGGCGTCGGGCTGGAGAACCTCGACACCTTCATCGCGATCCTGATGGTGCTGAGCTGTGCGGGGATAGCGTGGCTCGGCCTCTCGGCGCCCCGCCGCCCGCGGGTCGTCCAGCTGGCCTTCCTGGTGGTGGCCGCGTTCGTGGTGTTCAACAAGGTGTACTCACCGCAGTACGTGCTCTGGCTGCTGCCGCTCGCGGTGCTGGCCCGGCCGCGCTGGCGGGACTTCCTGATCTGGCAGGCCTGCGAGGTGCTCTACACCCTGGGCATCTGGTCCCACCTGGGCTTCGTCACCGGGCCCAAGCAGCACGGGATCGGCGAGTCCTGGTACCACTTCGCGATCGTGCTGCACCTGCTCGGCACGCTCTACCTGGTGGGCGTGGTGATCCGGGACATCCTGCTGCCGGACCGCGACCCGGTGCGCTGGGACGGCAGCGACGACCCCTCCGGCGGGGTGCTCGACCAGGCCCCGGACGTCTTCGTGCTCGGCGCCGCCCGGCAGCTGCGCGAGGAGGCGAGCTACGCCGGGTATGCGCCGGCCGGCTCCGAGGGGTGGCTCATCGAGCCGCCCGCCCGTGCCCAGGAGCCGGCCGAGAAGTCCTGACGGCCGCCGGCGGCCGGTCGCCGGCGGCACACCGGGGCCGGCCGGCGGCGACCGGCCGGCGACCGGTCAGCGGTCCACCACGCGGTCGAAGTGCGTGGTGGTGTGCCGCACCTGGAGACCGAGCTCGTCGCCGACCGCCGGCGGCTTGGTCTCGCCGTCCAGGAGGAGCAGCGAGACCTGCATGTGCGGCGGCTCGGCGAACCAGAGCTGCTTGCCGGTCCAGTTGTACGGCGACTTGGTCTTGTTGACGGTCGCCAGGCCGGCCCGGGCGATGCCCTTGGCCCGCGAGGACATGCCCTGCACGTACTTGGGCGCCTCCAGCCCGATGCCGTGCGCGGTGCCGCCGGCGACCACCAGCAGGTGGCCGTCGGCCGGCGCCGGGTGCTGGCGGTAGCCGTAGCGGTCGCCCTTGGCGACGGGGGTGACGTCCAGCACCGTCGCCCGGACCTCCAGCGCTCCGTGGTCGCCGAGCCAGAGCCGGGTGCCGATCCGGGCCCGGAACACGGTGTCCGGGTAGCGCCCGGCCAGCTGCTCCAGGCCCGCCGCACCGAGGTGGCTGACGAAGACGGTGTGCACCGGTACCCCGGCGGCCCGGGCGGTGTCCACCCAGTACGCGACCTCCTCGACCGGGCTGGAGCCGTCCGGCCGGTCCATCGGCAGGTGCAGCGCGAGGCCCTCGAAGGAGACGCCGTCCAGCTCGGCGGCGACCGCCGGGAGGTCGGCCGCCGAGACGCCGTGCCGGCGCATGGTGGTCATACACTCCACGACCACCCGGGCGCCGTGCAGCGCGCGCACCCCGTCGAGGCTGGCCACCGTCCGGATCACCCGGGCGTGCGGCAGCGGCAGGGCCTCCTCGCCGACCCGGTACGGGGTGAGCACCAGCAGCTCGCCGCCGTACCAGTCGGCCGCGTCGGCCGCCTCGTAGGCGGTGCCGACCGCCAGCATGCCGGTGCCGAGCAGGGTGGCCTCCTCGGCCAGGCGGTGGTTGCCCAGCCCGTAGCCGTTGCCCTTCGCCACCGGTACCAGGCCGGGGAACTCGGCCAGGACGGAGCGCTGGTGGGTACGCCAGCGTTCGGTGTCGAGGTAGAGCGACAGCGTCATCGGGTCATCTCCCAGAGGGTGTGGGGCACGGGCGGCTCGGCGGCTACGGCGTTGTTGCTCAGCGGCGCGACATGTACAGGTCGAGCGCCTTGTGCAGCAGCTTGTTGAGCGGGTAGTCCCACTCGCCGAGGTACTCGGCGGCCTGGCCGCCGGTGCCGACCTTGAACTGGATCAGGCCGAACAGGTGGTCGTTCTCGTCCAGCGTGTCGGAGATGCCGCGGAGGTCGTACACCCCGCCGCCGAGCGCGTAGGAGTCGCGCATCATCCGCCACTGGATCGCGTTGGACGGCTTGACCTCGCGCTTGTGGTTGGCGGAGGCGCCGTAGGAGTACCAGACGTGCTCGCCGACCACCAGCATCGTGGTCGCGGCCAGCGGCTCGCCCTCGTGGTAGGCGATGTAGAGCCGCATCCGGTTCGGGTCCTCGGCGGTGAGGGCCTTCCACATCCGCTGGAAGTAGGACAGCGGGCGCGGGGTGAACCGGTCGCGCTCGGCGGTCACCAGGTACAGCTGGTGGAAGATCGGCAGCTCGTCGTAGCCGCCCTGGATCACCTCGACGCCGCTCTTCTCGGCCTTCTTGATGTTCCGGCGCCAGAGCTGGTTGAAGCCCTTCTGGATGTCGTCCAGCGAGCGGTTGGCCAGCGGGACCTGGAAGACGTAGCGCGGCTGGACGTCGCCGAAGCCGGCGCCGCCGTCCTCGCCCTGGAGCCAGCCGGCCTTGCGCAGCCGGTCGGCCACCTCGAAGGCGCGGGGCTCGTACCAGTCGGCCTCGACGTCGCGCAGGCGCTTGGCCTGCTTGGCGGCGATGGCCTCCTTGATGGTCGGCGCGTTCCAGCGGCGGATGACCACCGGCGGGCCCATCTTCACCGAGAACGCGCCCTGCGACTTCAGGTGCGCCAGCATCGGCTGCAGCCAGCGGTCGAGGTCGCGGTCGAACCAGTCGATCACCGGGCCCTCGGGCAGGTAGGCCAGGTACCGCTTGACCTTGGGCAGCTGGCGGTAGAGCACCAGCCCGGCGCCGACGATCTGGTTGGTCTGGTCGAACCAGCCGATCGACTCGGTGCGCCACTCGGCCTTCACATCGCCCCAGGACGGCACCTGCATGTGGCTGGCCGAGGCGCGGCTCCTGATGAAGGCGAGGTGCTCCTCGCGGGTGATCGTCCTCAGGCGCAGGCTCATGCTCGGTGCTCCTCGTCGGTCGGGCTGCAGTGGGCCCCGGTATCTCGGGGTGACCTTATCGTCCGGGCCCCCCGGGGCTGCGGGCGCGGCGACGCCCCCGTCGCGCACCGGCCTGTCCTAGGTAGGTACGCGAGGGGGGCGCCGGGGGTTCCTTGCGCGGGGTGGCTAACCCCACAGGCCTCCGCGCGCCATTCCGAGGTAGAAGCCGATCGCCGAGGCGCCGAGCGTGATCATGAGGATGAACCGCTCCGCGGTGGTCACGGAGAGGAACACCCCCAGCAGGCCCGCGGCGATCCCGAACAGGCCGGTCCACGAGGTCAGCAGGTGCAGGTTGTGGAAGAACGAGGTGACGAAGGCGATGACGCCGAGGACGGCCGTGACGCCCACCAGGGCGTTCTCCCGCGGGTGCGGGTGGCCGTCGGTGTTCAGGGTGAGAGGGGGCATCCGGTGGATGGTCTGGGCCATGAGTCCCACCTCCTGGCGAGGAGACGAACGGGCAGGAAACCCGTTCCGTCCAGATTGCGGCGGTTGGACCGGTCTCACAACCCCTATGCGTTTTGTTCGGCCGTCCGGGTGCAGGTAGGCTGTGCCGTCTGCACTGGTGTAGTTGTGCCTTCCTCTGCCCTCTTCCGGGTGAGCGGAGTCAGGCTGTCGGACCCGGCCGCTACGGTGGGCCGGAGTCGACACTGCTCCGGTGCCGACGCTGCACAACCCTCCTGCCACGGAAAGACCGTGGCCGCTGAGTCCAAAGGAGGTGGGTTACTCATGCGTCACTACGAGCTGATGGTCATCCTCGACCCGTCGGTCGAGGAGCGCGCTGTCTCCCCCCTGATCGAGAGCTTCCTCGCTGTCGTCCGCAACGGCGGTGGCAAGGTCGAGAAGGTCGACACCTGGGGTCGCCGCCGTCTGGCTTACGAGATCAACAAGCAGTCCGAGGGCATCTACTCGGTCATCGACCTTCAGGCCACGCCTGAGGTCGTCAAGGAGCTCGACCGCCAGCTTGGCCTGAGCGAGTCGGTTCTGCGGACCAAGGTCCTGCGCCCGGACACCCACTGAGCCACCTCTGAGGCCTTCGGGTCTCGGGTAGCTCGCGACCGCTGTTTCACGTGAAACAGCGGTGAACGGACATCTTCCCGAGAGGTCATCACCACCATGGCAGGCGAGACCGTCATCACCCTCGTCGGCAATCTCGTCGACGACCCCGAGCTGCGCTTCACCCCGTCGGGTGCGGCGGTCGCGAAGTTCCGTATCGCGTCCACCCCCCGCACCTTCGACCGTCAGACGAACGAGTGGAAGGACGGCGAGAGCCTCTTCCTCACGTGCAACGTCTGGCGGCAGCCGGCGGAGAACGTGGCCGAGTCGCTGCAGCGCGGCATGCGCGTCATCGTGCAGGGCCGACTGCGCCAGCGGTCTTACGAGACCAAGGAAGGCGAGAAGCGGACGGTCTTCGAGGTTGAGGTCGACGAGGTCGGTCCGAGCCTGCGCTCGGCGACCGCGAAGGTCACCCGGGCCAACCGGTCCGGTGCTCCCGGCGGCGGCGGCTTCGGCGGCGGCCCGCAGGGCGGCGGCCAGAGCGGTGGCAACTGGGGCGGCGGCAGCGGCGGACAGCAGGGCGGCAACTGGGGTGGCAACTCCGGTGGCCAGTCCGGTCCCTCCGACGACCCGTGGGCTTCCAGCACCCCCTCATCCGGTGGCAACAGCAACCAGGGTGGCGGCGGCGGTTGGGGTGCCCCGGCCGGTGGCGGCTTCTCGGAAGAGCCCCCGTTCTAAGAGCTGACAGATTTCGTGCGGCCGGGCCGCCGGCGTCCTCGGACGCCCGCCCGGCCGTGAACCCCAAATGGAGCGCACAATGGCGAAGCCGCCTGCTCGCAAGCCGAAGAAGAAGGTTTGCGTCTTCTGCAAGGACAAGGTCAACTACGTTGACTACAAGGACACGAACCTGCTGCGGAAGTTCATCTCCGACCGTGGCAAGATCCGTGCCCGCCGGGTCACCGGCAACTGCACCCAGCACCAGCGTGACGTCGCCACGGCCGTGAAGAACAGCCGTGAGATGGCGCTGCTGCCCTACACCAGCACCGCGCGCTAAGAGAGGGTGACCAAGTAATGAAGATCATCCTCACGCACGAGGTGCCGGGTCTCGGCTCCGCCGGCGAGGTCGTCGAGGTCAAGGACGGCTACGCCCGCAACTACCTGGTCCCGCGTGGCTTCGCCATCCGCTGGACCAAGGGCGGCCAGAAGGACGTGGACGCGATCCGTCGCGCCCGCAAGATCCACGAGATCCAGACCCTTGAGGCTGCCAACGAGGTCAAGGGCAAGCTCGAGGGCGTCCAGGTCAAGCTGGCCGTTCGCTCCGGCGAGGCCGGCCGTCTGTTCGGCTCGGTGACCCAGGCCGACGTCGTCGAGGCCATCAAGGCCGCCGGCGGCCCGGCTGTGGACAAGCGCGCCGTCGCGATCTCCTCGCCGATCAAGACCGTGGGCACCCACAAGGTCTCGGTCAAGCTGCACTCCGACGTCCAGGCCAACCTCGACGTCGCCGTCGTGGCTGCCTGAACCCGGTAGCTGAAGCGCCGTAGCAGTGGCCCGAGGGCCGGTCTCCCCCGTGCGGGGAGGCCGGCCCTCGGTCGTTCCCGGGCGGGACCGCCGGTCCGGGCCTCAGCTCCGGACCGCCCCGGTGACCAGCCACCGGCCGCCCAGCGCGCGGCGGACCAGGAAGCCGCCGCGGACCAGCATGAAGAGGTTCATCGCCCACCAGAGCCCGGCCAGGCCGGTGCCGCTCGCGGGCACCGCGAGGGCGGCCGGCGCGAACACCGCGAGGGTGGCGAGCATCGCCCAGGCCAGGTAGGGGCCGTCCCCGGCGCCCATCAGCACCCCGTCCAGGACGAAGACCAGCCCGGAGACCGGCTGGCAGAGCGCGAGCAGCAGCAGGACGGTGTTCAGCTGGGCCTGGACCGCCGGGTCCGGGGTGAAGAGCGGGACGTACAGCGGTCGGGCGACCACCACCAGCAGGCCCAGCAGCACACCGGCACCGACGCCCCACTCGATCATCCGCCGGGTGGCGGCCCTGGCCCCCGGGACGTCCCCGGCACCCAGGTAGCGGCCGATGATGGCCTGGCCCGCGATCGCGATCGCGTCCAGCGCGAAGGCGATGAAGAGGAAGACCGTCATGGCGATCTGGTGCGCCGCCATCCGGTCGTCGCCCAGCCCGGCGGCCACCGCGGTGGCGATCATCAGGATGGCGCGCAGGCTCAGGGTGCGGACCATCAGCGGGCCGCCCGCCTTCGCGCTCGCCCGGATCCCGGCCGCGTCCGGCCGCAGCGAGGCCTGCTCGCGGCGGGCACCGCGCACCACCACGTACAGGTAGGCGCCGGCCATCCCGGTCTGTGCCAGGACGGTGCCCCAGGCCGAACCGGCCACGCCGAGTCCGGCGCCGTACACCAGCCCGGCGTTCAGGCCGAGGTTGGCGGTGAACCCGGCGACCGCCACCACCAGCGGCGTCCGGGTGTCCTGGAGACCGCGCAGCACGCCGGTGGCCGCCATCACCATCAGGACCGCCGGTATGCCCAGCGCACTGATCCGCAGGTAGGTCACGGCGTACGGGGCGGCCGTCGGCGAGGCGCCCAGCACCCCGGCCGCCCAGGGAGCGAGGAGCAGGGTCAGGACGACCACTCCGGCCGACAGGGCCAGGGCGAGCCAGATGCCGTCGATGCCCTGCTGGACGGCGGCCCGGCGGTCCCCGGCGCCGATCCGGCGGGCGACCGCGGCGGTGGTGGCGTAGGCGAGGAAGACGAAGACCCCGGTGGCGGTGGTGAGCGCGGCCGAGGCCACGCCGACACCGGCCAGCTGCGCGGTGCCGAGGTGGCCCACGACGGCCGAGTCGGCCATCAGGAAGAGCGGCTCGGCGACCAGGGCGCCGAAGGCCGGGACGGCCAGGGCGAGGATTTCCCGGTCGTGCCGGCGGCGGTCCGTGAGGAGGGTCATGGGGGCCAGGCTACTCATCCACAGGTAACGGGCGCCAGGGCATATTGTCGCTTACTCGGAAGTGTGAGCGACCGGCTCGCCGACGTCTGTGTCCACCGCCACCCGGCTGTGTGTGAAGTATTTCTCATGCACAGCCCCGGGACGAGGGAATTGCAGGTCAGCGGGTTGACGGTGGATCGATGGTCTGGTTATCCACAGGGCTTTCCACAGGGGCGTCCACAGGTTTGCGGTACTTCTCCACAGTCGTGGGCCGCTCGTCCACACCCCCTGTGGATAACCGCCTTGGCTGAAGGGCTCCCGGCACCTTAGCGTGGGCCCTCCGCCCGACACTCCCACCCGCTCCGGCGTCCGATTTGTCGGTGCGGTGGCGTAGAAATGCGGTGGCGCGGAACGAGGCTCCGCCGCAGCCGGCCACCGGCAAGGACCGCTCCAACTCGCACCACTCGCTGATCGGGGAACACGCGTGACCGGCCCCCAGTACGACGACCACGACGCCCCGCCGCCCGAGGACGACTGGCAGACCGCCGACGACCCGTTCCCGGTCGGCGCCTTCGCCGACGCCCCGTTCCCGGACGGCCCCGGCGACCGGCTGCCGGTCTCGCGCGGACGCGGCGGCGGAGCGGGCCAGGGCGGCTCGGGGGGCGGTTCCGGGGGCGGCTTCCAGAAGGGCGGCAAGGGCGGTTCCGGAGGCTCCGGGGGTTCCGGGGGCTTCCAGCGGGACGGCGGCGGCAAGCGGCGCCAGGGCGGCGAGGAGGAGCGCGCCGAGGGCGGCCTGGACGGCTTCGAGCGCGTCCCCCCGCAGGACCTCGCCGCCGAGCAGTCCGTCCTCGGCGGCATGCTGCTGTCCAAGGACGCCATCGCCGACGTGGTCGAGGTGCTCAAGCC